>JANNZB010000322.1:0-3202 GCA_031410395.1 Novosphingobium sp. | reverse complement strand
GCCCGAACGCACACGCTCCCGCAATGCTTGCGGCACGTGGTCCGCACAAAACGCGCGTACCTCTTTGCGAAACACAAGGGCTTCGGGCTGCTCTGTGAGGTTCATATCCATCTCATATCGACCCGCAAGGGGTCAGCATTGAAGTTGCATCCATGGGTTTGACCTGGTTCTTCCTTGTAAATTATATTACCTGCCGGCCGGTTAGTAAATTGGGATGTTTTCTTGCATGTGCTTTCCCTTGTATTTCAGCGGGATGCCTGATTGAGAAATGCTCACGACGTCCCTGGGTCTATATTCCGACCGATGCGAAAAGGGCATAGACCGGGTCATGCGGGTAGTTGCTGCCATTGGGCGCACGCGGCCCCATGCGTTCACGCTCGCTTCCCTGCGGAGTCCCGAGTGGCCGCATCCAGTCATACATCACAGTGCGTGCGGCGATCCGCCATTCATCGCCACGCTTCTCGAATCGATCAATGTATCGACCCGACATGAACACCTCTTTAAGCGAGCCAGTGGCATCCGGCTCGCGCTGCAAAGCCAGCCAATAGGTTTCTGCGGCAGCCTGCGCGCCAGCCAGTGTTACAGACATGTTGGTCACATGATGGACAGACCGGTCGCTTGACTTTAGCCGGGCCAACGCATAGTCCACAAAAGCGGTTGCGCTGCCCTGGAGGGGGCCGTGCTGGTCAGTAGCGTCCGGCCAGTAGGCGCTGCGCAGCGCTTGTTCATCCTGTCTGTCAATCCCGCGGCAATAGCGGAAGATACATTCCCGAATGGCCTCACGGTCTAGTATCTGTTGGGTCGCAAGGGTGAACTTTTCTGTTTCCATATAGCGGTCTCCTTGAAATCGATCGAGAAAGAGATTATCATTTAACCGGCCGACAAGTAAACTACTTTTCACTACGTACAGGAAACAAAATGGTCGCACGCTTGAAAGATAAGGTGGCGTTGGTCACTGGTGGTGCTCAAGGAATAGGGCGTGCAATAGCCGGGCTTTTTGCTGCCGAGGGTGCTGTGGTCGGAGTTCTTGACATCCGGGCTACGGAAGCCGAAGCAGCCGCTGCCGCAATACGTGCAGAAGGTGGCCGGGCACATGGCTTTGCGGGCGACGTGTCGCTGCGCGATACCTTTGCTCTGGCAGTGGATGCGCTGGAGCAGCAGTACGGGCGTTTCGATATCCTGGTCAACAACGCGATTTGGGTGCGGTACAACAGCATCGACGCGATCACTGAGAAGACTCTGACCCGCATGGTCGGTTCCGGCTTCAACTCGGTCGTCTGGGGCATCCAGGTAGCGGCGCCGGCGATGACCCGCTCGGGTGGCGGGTCGATCATCAACATCGCGTCAGCGGCTGGATTCCTGGGCATCCCATCGGCAATGGTGTACTGCGGGGTCAAGGCCGGCGTACTGGGCCTCACACGTTCCGCTTCGGTGGACCTCGGGGCGAGCAAGA
This sequence comes from Novosphingobium sp., assembly GCA_031410395.1. Classification (GTDB taxonomy): domain Bacteria; phylum Pseudomonadota; class Alphaproteobacteria; order Sphingomonadales; family Sphingomonadaceae; genus Novosphingobium. Next base: position 1,749 of record JANNZB010000322.1, on the reverse strand, counting down.
TCCGGGTCAATGCCATCGCGCCGGGATCGGTCGTGACTGAAGGCGTCAGCATCAACGTTGACGACACCATGCGGGCCCAACGTATCGCCCGAACGCCCATGGGCCGGCTTGGCCGGGTGGAGGACATCTCTGCCGCAGCGTTGTTCCTCGCCTCAGACGACAGCACGTTCATTACTGGTGAATCTTTGCTCGTGGATGGCGGGGTGACGCATGCATTCTCTTGATCCGCTGTTCTTTCCCGAATCGATCGCGCTGATCGGAGCTTCTTCGGATCCAGAGCGAATCGGCGGGAGGCCGCTCCGCTTCCTCATCGAAGGCGGTTTTGCCGGCAAGCTCTACCCAGTCAATCGCAGTGGCGCAGACGAAATTCAGGGCCGAAAGGCTTATGCGAGCCTTCTCGATGTGCCGGGGCCTGTGGATCACGCCATTATTGCCGTGCCGGTGGCTGGCGTGGAGGCAGCGCTGCTTGAGTGCGCCGCCAAAGGTGTGCGGGTCGTGCAGGTTTTCACCGCTGGTTTTGCCGAGATCGACGCCGCCGGCGCTGCGTTACAGCAGCGTCTGGTAGATATTTGTCGTGGGGCTGGCATGCGCATGATCGGTCCGAATTCCCTCGGCGTACTTAACCCCAAGACGCGCTTCTTCGCAACCTTCTCCACTTTCCTCAATGGCATGCAGCCCAAGGCCGGGGTAATTGGACTGGCCACGCAGAGTGGCGCCTTCGGGTCGGCTACCTACGGGATGGCCACCCTGCGCGGCATCGGCCTGAGCCGTGTGGTGGCGACCGGCAATGAGGCTGACGTCGATGTGGCCGAGTGCATAGACTATTTGGCCGACGACCCGGATACACGAGTCATATGCGCTGCATTGGAGGCCTGCAAGGACGGCGACCGCCTGCGTGCCGCACTGCGCAAGGCTGCCGATTCTGGCAAGCCGTTGATCATCATGAAGATCGGGCAGACCGAGATAGGAGCAGCCGCCGCCGCTACGCATACCGGCTCGTTGGCGGGCAATGACGCAGTCTATGACGCTGTGTTCGCCGAATGCGGTGCCTTTCGGGCGCAATCGTTGGAGGACATGCTGGATCTTGCGCACTTCTGTGCCGTTACAGGTGCACTGCCGGTCAACGAATCCGTAGGCATCATGACCGGTTCAGGCGGCATCGGGATTCTGATGGCCGACAACGCCTGCCAGCTAGGTCTATCTCTTCCAGCTCTTTCCGATGGTGCCGCCGCGGCTTTGCGGGAAATTCTGCCCTTTGCTGTGCCGGCCAACCCTTACGACACCACGGCCCAGGTGACCTCGGTGCCGGACGGCATTACCCGCGTCTTGGAGGCAATGGTCGACCCTCAGTCGGCCTATGGAACCGTATTCGCCTACCTTGCCCACGTCGGCCTTTCGCCAAAGCGCTTTGCCACCACGGAGGCTCGACTGATTGAGTTGCGCAAGGCGCACGCTGATCGACAGTTCGTCGTTGTCATGCTGTCTGACCCGGTTGTAACGCAGCGTCTGAAAGACGCAGGAGTGGCCGTATTCGCAGATCCGACGCGGGCCGTCCGCGTGGTCGCCAGCGCGGCCAGCATGGCCAGCCTGCGCCGCCGGCTGCATCGACCTGGTGCCAGCCGCACCGCTACTGTCGCGGGGGTGGCCAAGGGGCGCGCGCGGACCCAACCCGAAGCCCAAGGCGTGGGGGGAAAAACCGGCAATACCGGGGTTTACGGGAAGATAAGGCATAAAGGCGGCGCTGGCGGT
>JANNZB010000321.1:0-5042 GCA_031410395.1 Novosphingobium sp. | reverse complement strand
CGAACCTTATCCTAGCCCTCTTACCCTTTCCCATCGCGCGCATTATAGGCGGCAACGACCTCTGCCATCACCGACAAGGCCAGCGTTTGTGGATCGCGCGCGGCGGGAATCAGGCCGATCGGCCCCTGGATGCGGGCTGCGGCTTCAGGTGTGATCCCTGCTTGCGCCAAGGCCTCAAGCCGCCGCTGGTGCGTTGCCGGGCTGCCCATTGCGCCGATATAAAACGCCTGCTGCTCCAGCGCCTGAGTCAGCATCGCGGTTTCCCAATCGTGATCGTGAAACAGCATCACCAGTGCAGACCAGCAATCAAGCGCGAGCGCAGGATTTGCCGCGGGGGTTTTTAGCAGGACTGCTGCGCTTCCCAATGCATTCGCGAGCCGCTCGTCAGGGGTCAACACGCAGACTTCTGCGCCCCATGCGCGGGCCAGTGCGGTGAGCGCGGAAACTTCCTCACCGTGTCCGGCGATCACCAGCCGCAGTTGTGGACTGATGTGCAGGTGAAACCCGCTGTCTCGCCAACCCGGCTTTGCGTGCTCAACTCCTTCGCGGACAATTGCGGCGCCGTCCCGGCCAAGAACAAGTTCGGCAGGATTGCGGGCAGAAAGACATGCCCTTGTGCGGTCCAACACATCGGCAGCAAGATCGGGCATGATCAACAGGTCCATTCCGCTGCCGCAGGGCAAGCGAATGTCGATCAGCGGCGATCCCGCGCCGATGCGCAAAGTTTCGCACTTTCCGCTGGCAATCACCCGCTGTGCCTCGCCAGCCAGCGCGGCTTCGGTGCAGCCTCCCGAAAGCGAGCCGAGCCATGCGCCGCTTGCGGTTACGCCCATAAGCGTGCCGACCCCGCGCGCTGCGCTGCCTTCAACGTCGGTCAGCACAATCAACGCGCTACGTTCACCCTGAGAGGTCGCGGTGTTGAGGAAGTCGAGGACTGCTAGCTGGGATGCCATCGCCCGCGACTAGGCGATCACTGCGCCGGTGTGAAGCTCTCGCGCAGGTTGGTGAGCGGGCGGCGATAGGACGGATCGTCTTTGCTGCGGCTGGTGACGCCGTTCTGTTCAATCCCCGGCACATCGCCAAAGGGAATGGGCATCGGCGGCGGCAGGCAGCCCCACTCGATAATGTTGGTGCGCAGGGCTATTTTCCAAACGCCGGCACGCCGTTCAAGCCGGTCAATATAACGCCCGCCCGCCATCCACACGGATTCATCACGGTTGCGCCCGACAAACAGGTAATAGCATTCCGAATGCGCAACATCTCCGTCTATCTCGACGGTGTTGTTGAGCAGAATGTGATGGGTAACGATTTGCCCGGCTTCGTGCATCGGCACGGCCCAGTCCCAGCAGCCGGGAACATCTCCAACATAAGGCCCGGCGGCCATGACAGCATCGCCGTGGAAGGCGGAGAGGTAAAGTTCGCGGTCAAAGCGGTCCATGCCGCGCGAAAAGCGGGTGAGGCAGTCGGTGATTTCGATCCGGTCTGCGGCATATTCAAGTCTGGCAAGCGTGGCAGCGTCCATTATTGTGTCTCCGCAATTGGTTGCCAGATCGGCGATCCGCGCGTGGCTCGCGCGCTGGGGATTACCGTCCCATCGATGTCGGTGATACCATATTCCATCGCCAGTTCGGTGGTGACGAATTCGCCACCCGAGCGTTTCATGATTTCAGGATCGGCAGCCAGCGCCGCCACGACACGCCCCGGATGCTCAACCGAAGATCCGGTCATGCTGGTGATCGATGTCGTCATCTTGTCACCCATTTTGGCGAGGTTATCTTTGGCCTTTTCGGTCAGCGTCAGCCCCTGCCAAAGGGTGAGCGAGGCAACATTGTAAGGGGCAAGCTCTACCGCCATATCGCGCGCCATGCGGCCCACCGCAGATTTTGAGGTGCCGAAGATTACGCCATAGGTATAGGTCGTCCCGGCAAAGCCCGATATCGCGACAATCAGCCCCGATTTCTGTCCCGCCATCAGCTTTGCCGCGTGCCACGCCGCGACATAGTTGGACTTTACGCCAACCTCCCACATCTCGAGATTGGAAAGCGGCTTCTCCCAGAAACCGCCCGGTTCGAGCAGATCATCGGACAGCGAGAAAGCATTGTTGACAAGGATGTCGAGGCGGCCCTGCTCGGCCGCTATCTGCGCAAAAAGTGCGGCAACAGCGGCATCATCGCCATGATCGCAGGCAGCCGCGATGCCTTTGCCGCCGCTTGCTTTCCCGCGCTCGCTGCAATCAGCGGCGGTCGATCCGACGGTTCCAGGCAGGTAATAATCGCCCTCTTTCACCGTGCGCCCGGTAACATAAACGCAGGCGCCTTGTTCGGCGAGCACCAACGCGATGCCCTTGCCGATGCCCCGGCTCGCGCCCGTTACCAGCGCGACTTTCCCTGCAAGCGGTGCCATCCCAGTCCTCCAAATGCTTGCAGGTTCGATGGACCGTTAGTGCTGCACTTGTCGAGCCGCCACAGCGATAGTGCGGGCGGGCCGCAGCGCAAAAGATTGCGCAGAGGCCCGCCCGCACGGGAAAAGCAAAGACTATGAAAGTGACGGGCGCTTAGCCCTGGCGATTGCCGCCGGGACGCTGACCGCCGAAGCGGCGTTGACCCCTATCTCCGCCGGGCCGTTCACCATTACCGATGCGCGGAGCATCGCTGCGCGGTGCCGGGCGAGCGGCATCGCGATGAGGGCCATCGCGGCGTTCACCGCCGTGGGGCTTTGCATGACCGTGGGCTGGTGCCGGACGGCCACCTTCACGATTGCCGCCATCACGCGGAGCGTATTCGCGGCGTGGGCCTTCATGACGCTGGCCTTCAGGGCGGGGGCCATTGTTGCGCGGACCATCACGGTTTTCACTGCGTGGGTGCTGCGGACGGGCTTCACCCGAGCGCGATGCCAGTGTGGGATTGGCTACCGGACGGCGCTCGCCGCCTTCGCCGAACTGCGCCGGGTTCCAGTCGCTGCGCGGGGCAACCGCACGGTCGATCCGGTGGTGGGCATCGCGTGAACGGCCATCACGGGCCTGTCCGCCAGTGCTGCGGTTGCTGTTGCCACGCCCTTGGCCATCGCGGCCACGAGGTGCGCCGCCGCGACCGCGTGCATCGCGCTCTTCACGGCGAGCGTCTTGCGCCTGCTCTTCGGGCTTGCGCGAAGGCGCGGGCAGACGCTTTGCTTCATTCTGGAAATCATCGGGCAGCGGCATCGACATCAGCTTGATCCCGGTGAGCTTTTCGATGTCGCGGATGTATGGCTTTTCGTCAGGAGCAACGAAGCTCATCGCCACGCCGTCTGCGCCCGCGCGCGCGGTGCGCCCGATGCGGTGAACGTACTGTTCGGCCACATTGGGAATTTCATAGTTGAACACGTGGCTGACGCCGAACACATCGATGCCGCGCGCCGCGATATCAGTGGCGACGAGCACGGGTGTCGATCCCTTGCGGAAAGCCAGCAATGCGGCGGTGCGCTGCGCCTGGCTCTTGTTGCCGTGGATCGCGGCTGCATTAACGCCAGCGCTCGAAAGGTGGCGGACCACGCGGTCAGCCCCGTGCTTGGTGCGGGTGAACACCAGCGCGCGTTCGATGGTGTTGTCGGCAAAGCCGGCGCGCAGCTTCAAGGTGAGCAGTGCCTGCTTTTCAGCCTGATTGATGAAGGTGGCGAACTGGTCAACGCGCTCAGCCGTGCTCGCCTGCGGGGTAACCTCAACGCGAACCGGATTGTTGATGAACTGCTTGCCAAGATCGGCAATCGCCTTTGGCATGGTCGCCGAGAAGAACAGGCTCTGGCGTTCCTTGGGCAACATCGCGGCAACGCGTTTGAGCGGCACGATAAAGCCAAGGTCCATCATCTGGTCGGCTTCGTCGAGAACGAAGATTTCGACGTTACGGAGTGTCAGCGCACGCTGATCGATCAGATCGAGCAAGCGGCCGGGAGTGGCAACCAGCACATCGCAGCCGCCGCTGAGCGCGCGCGCCTGCTTGCCGACGGGAATTCCGCCGAACACGCACTGGACCGAAAGGTTGAGATACTTGGCATAGCCGCGCATGTTCTCGGCAATCTGGGCGGCGAGTTCACGCGTGGGTGACATTACCAGCATCCGGCACGAAGCGCTGCTGCGCCCCTTGGGGTCAGCCGCGAGGCGGTGAAGCGAAGGCAGCGCAAACGCTGCGGTCTTGCCGGTGCCGGTCTGGGCAATGCCCAAAAGGTCACGCCCTTGCAGCAAGGCAGGGATTGCCTGCTGCTGGATTGGCGTAGGATCGGTGTAGCCCTTGGTTTCAAGCGCACGGATAAGCGGCTCGGCAAGGCCAAGGTCAGAAAAATAGGACATTAAATTCTCTCAATATAAAGCGGCGCGCAGACGGACAGTTCCGCAGCGCGAAGCAAGGGTTTTTAGATGCAACCCTGCGTGAAAAAGGAAGCTTCAGCGATGTCTGTTGACCGCTGGACCAAAGCAAGCCCAAACGTTGAAACGGGGGCGTCACGCTGCTGAGGTATGCGGAGGAATATGGTCCCCCGCCGGTCTCTGGGAGGGGCCTTTAGTGTGCAATGCAGCAAAACGCAAGTTAATTACGCGTGGGTGGAATTGTCTGTCGCGACAGCCCGCGCATCATCGGCCCCTCGCTTCCTAAAATCTCATAGAAAACGGGTCACGCTTGTCGCCCGAGAAATCGATGAACACCGTTTTGGTCTGGGTGAACTCGAGTATCCCAGCCTCACCTCGCACCCGGCCAAAGCCCGAATCCTTCATCCCGCCAAATGAGGCCTGCGGGGCGGCGACGCGATAGGTGTTAACCCAGACCACGCCGGCATTGATCGCGCGGATCATTCGCATACAGCGACTGATGTTCTCCGACCAAACGCCGCTGGCGAGGCCATAAACGGTGTCGTTGGCGATGTTCACCGCCTCTTCCTCGTCATCGAATGGGATGATCGACAGCACCGGACCGAAAATCTCCTCGGCGGCAACCTTCATGTCGTTGCGCACATCGGCGAAGATCGTTGGCTGGATGAACCAGCCCTTTTCAAGCCCCGGCCCCTCGGCACGCCCG
>JANNZB010000320.1:0-4691 GCA_031410395.1 Novosphingobium sp. | reverse complement strand
AGTGGGCGGGCGGCGAGCTGCGGGATCAGACGCACGCGGTTGGCGAGCGCATCGGCGATCATCGTGCGTATCCGCGCGAGCTGGCTTTGCTCCATGAACGGGCGGCCAAGCGGGTCCTGAACTAGGAAATTGTCCACCGCCGTGCCGTTGCGCGCAGTGTGGATGCGGGCGTCGATGATGTTGCCACCCGCAAGGTGTATACCTCCGGCTATACGGTAGAAGAGCCCCGGATGATCAGCCGCGATCACCGTCACCAGCGTCGCGCCGCGCGCCGGATAATAGTGGCAGGCAACATGCAGCGGCGCATCACCGGCCTCGCCCAACTGGGCAAGGTTCAACGCGATGATGTCTTCAGGTTCGGCAATCCAGTAAGCATCGCCAAGCAGCTTGCCCGCCGTATCCGCCAGTTCCGCCCTGCTTCCCAGCCCTTCGCAGACTCGCGCCTTTTTGTTGGCGACCCTTTCTGCGCGCCCGTGCTGGGCATGGCCGAGCCGCAGGCGTTCCTCGGTCAGTTCAAACAGATCGCCGATCAGCTGCCGCTTCCAGCTGTTCCAGGTGCCCGGCCCCACGGCGCGAATATCGACGATAGTGAGCAGGGTCAGCTGGCGCAAGTTTTCACGGGTTTGCACAACCTCGATGAAATCACCGATGGTCTTCCAGTCAGCCAGATCGCGCTTGAAGGCCGTGGCGCTCATCAGCAGATGGGTGCGCACCAGCCATGCGACAAGCCCGGTTTCTTCCTCGTCAAGCCCGAAGCGCGGGCAAAGCTTGAGCGCCACTTCGGCGCCCAGCACCGAATGATCGCCATTCCGTCCCTTGGCGATATCGTGCAGCAGCACCGCGACAAAAGTGGCCCGGCGCGAGCGCACTTCGTGGATTAGCAGAGTGGCGAGCGGGTGATCTTCCCTGCGCTCACCCTTTTCGATTTCGGACAGCAGGCCGATGGCGCGGATCGTGTGTTCGTCAACCGTGTAGTGGTGATACATGTCGAACTGCATCTGTGCGTTGACCCGGCCAAAATCAGGAACAAACCGGCCAAAGACATCCGCCTCGTTCATCCAACGGAGCACAGTTTCGGGTGTTTTTCGGCTCGACAGCACATCGAGGAACATCGCGTTGGCGCGGGCGTTATTACGCACCGCGGCGTTGATCAGCCGGGCATCACGCGCGGCGAGCCGCATGGCGTTGGGATGAATTTCGAGCCCGTGTTGATCAGCGACTGCGAACACCTCGATCAGCCGCACCGGATCTTCGGCGAACCATGTGTCTGATGGCACATCGAGCTTGCCATTGGCGACGGTGAAGCCAGCGATAACCTTTTTACGGCTGCGAAATCCTGCAAGCATTCCAAGCTGCTTCTTTTTGGCGAACTGCTCATCAAGTCCGGCAAGGAACAGTCCGGTAAGCGCGCCGACACGTTTTGCCTGGAGGAAATAGTATTGCATGAAGCGTTCGACAGCGCTTTTGCCGGGCCGATCAGAGAACTGCATCCGTGCGGCGACTTCGCGCTGTAGATCGAATGTCAGCCGGTCCTCGGCGCGATTGGTCAATGTGTGCAGGTGGCAACGCACCGACCAGAAGAAATTCTCGGCACGGCGGAAGCTCCGGTATTCTTCCGGAGTCAATAGCCCGACATCAACCAGTTCAGAGGCATCGCGCACGTGGTGGATATATTTGCCGATCCAGTAAAGCGTATGCAGATCGCGCAGGCCGCCCTTGCCCTCCTTGACGTTGGGCTCCACGACATAGCGCGAATCCCCCACGCGTTTATGCCGCTCGTTACGTTCGGCCAGCTTCTCGACAACGAAATCGCGCTCGGTGCCCGAGACAACTTCTTTCCAGAAACGGCGCGATGCTTCGTCGAAAAGATTCTGATCGCCCCAGACATACCGTCCTTCGAGCATCGCCGTGCGGATCGTCAGATCGCCGCGGCACATCCGCACCATTTCATCGAGGCTGCGGCTTGATTGGCCGACCTTGAGCCCCAGATCCCAGAGGAAATAGAGCATGGCTTCGATCACCTGCTCGCACCACGATGTTGGCTTGGTGGGGGTGAGGAAGGCGATGTCGACATCCGAATGCGGCGCCATTTCGCCGCGCCCATAGCCGCCAACCGCCATGATTGCCAGCCGCTCACCTGTTGACCGGTTCGAAGCGCGATAGACATGGTCCACCACGTAATCATGGATAAGGCGAATCAACTGATCGACCAGAAACGCCTGAGCTGCGGCGCATTCGGTGCCGCCTGACGGCTTTGCTGTCAGCCGCCGCGCGATTTCCTCGCGGCCATCGGACAGCGCCTGCCGCAGCAGTTCAACCACTTTTGTGCGCGACCGTTCCGCGCCATTTGCCGCGACCAACTCAGCAATTGCGGCAGCAATCACGCGGCGCTCGATTATTTCGCGTTGGTGCGGGATGCGGGGGGAATTCATCCTTGGGCCTTAGGGGAACGCAGCGGCTGCGCAAAGGCCCGGTTTAATTTCCAGCTTGCGCATATTTCGCCTTGAGCGCGCGCTTATCAACCTTTTCGGTGCCAAGTCGGGGGAGATGTTCGTGCTCCTCAAAGAAGCGTGCCGGGATTTTGAATGCCGCAATGTGTTTGGCCAGATGTGCACGCAATCCATCCTCGTGCAGTGAGCATCCGGCGCGGGCAACAAATACCGCCACCGGCACTTCACCGAACCGTTCATCGGGCAGGCCAAACACACTGGCTTCCAATACATCGGGGTGAGCATAGATTGCCGCTTCCACCTCGCTTGCGGCGATGTTTTCACCGCCGCGGATGATGATGTCCTTTTTTCGGTCAACGATGAACAGATAGCCGTCGGCATCGAGATAGCCGAGGTCACCAGTGCGGAAAAAACCGTCGCTGGTCACCGCCGCCGAAGTCGCTTCAGGGTTGCGCCAATAGCCCAGGAAGTTGGCGACCGAGCGGATTGCGACTTCACCTGTGCTTCCTTGCGGCAACAACGCGCCATTATCGTCAAGAATTTCGATCTCGACCAGCGGGCGCGTGGCGATGCCTGTTGAACCGGGCTTTTCGAGGTAATTCTCGTTGATGTTGCCGCAGCCCACAGCCTGAGTTTCGGTCAGGCCATAGCCGAGCCATGGATAGCTGGTTGGCAGAGCCTCACGGATGGCGCGGACATGCTCTATGGGTCGTGGCGCACCGCCTGCGGCAAAATGCCAGCAGCTGGACAGGTCAAACTTGGCCTTTTCGGGGTGCATTGCCATTTCATAGCTCATCAACGGCACGCCAACGAAGTAAGAGATTTTCTCCGCCTCGATCAACCGCATCGCCTCGGCTGCGTCCCATTTTGTCATGATCACCAGCTTGCGGCCAATCGCAAAACTGGTGAGCAACACAGCAACTTCACCCGTGACATGAAACAAAGGCACTGCCACCAACGCGCTTGGCTGGGCGGGGAGAGTATCGCCCTTGCCGCTTAGATAGGTGAGGATCATCAGCGCCTGCCCGGCATAGTTAAGCGCGCCGTGAACTACCCCGCGATGGTCAGAAACCGCGCCCTTGCATTTCCCGGTCGATCCCGAAGTGAAAAGGATTGTCGCCAGATCATCACCGTTCAGTTTCGGCAATTGCGCCGAGCCGCTGCTGAACAGTGAAGCAAGGCCCTCGCGCGGATTACCGTGTTCGAACTGCACAACTTCGCATGCACCCATCGCCGGGCCAAACCGCGATGCCCTTTGCGGGTCGGCGAACACCACACGGCACTGGGCAAGATCGACCCCTGCCGCCATTTCTTCGCCGGTCCACCAACCATTGAGCAGCACCGCGCAGCCTCCGGCCATCAGCACCGCCATATAGACGATCACCCAGTTGGCGGAATTGCGCGCAGCAATTCCCACTCGCTCGCCGCGCGCGATGCCGTGTCTCAAGATCATCGCTTCGGCACATTCCTGCGCCAGCGCATAAACCCTTGCAAAGGTCAGCCGCAGATTGCCATCAATCAGAAATTCGCGATCCGCATACATCTCGCAGTATTCAGCGAAGAAGTCGGGCAGACCTGCCGGGGCATTTTTCAGCGCTGCCAGATCCACCCCAAACCGTTTGAATGGGACGACTTCAAGCGGTGCGCCCGGGGCAGTGAGTGCGTCCATCACTGCCGTCAGTGTATCGTCCAGTTGGCTTGGCATCGGTCTTCCCATGTGGCCACTTGTTCACAACCGGTTCCATCACGGGCCGGGCTGTGCCAGAAGCGTTTCTTCGCCGTTTCTAGGGGGCCTTCGCGTTGCTGTCACTACTGCTTGCATCTGCCGCTGCGCACCCGCCGATCATGTGGGCAGATTTCGGTCTGACCAAGGGCATTTCGCTCGGGCCACTGACCCTGCGCTGGTATAGCCTCGCTTATCTCATCGGCATTATTCTCGCCTGGTGGCACACGTCCAAAGCGCTCAAGGGGCCGGGCGCACCAATGGCACAGCGCCATGCTGATGATCTGTTCTTCTACTGCACGCTTGGGGTAATTCTCGGTGGGCGGTTTGGCTATGCCACGTTCTATGCGCCGCAATTGTGGACCAGTCTCGACATCTTCAAGCTGTGGGAAGGTGGGATGAGCTTTCACGGCGGGCTGATCGGTGTGGTTATCGCGCTCGCCTGGGTGTCGTGGAAAAACGGCCTCAAATTCCTGCGAGTTGCCGATTACATGGCGGTCTGCATCCCCGTAGGCATG
>JANNZB010000319.1:0-1948 GCA_031410395.1 Novosphingobium sp. | reverse complement strand
CGGACCGTTACACCGCACCTAGGACAGCCGGGGCCATTTGGCCAGAGCAGCGCTACCAAATGTTCACGAGCCTTGTTTGAATCGCTGTAAATGGGGTTTGTGAGATCGAACATTGTCTAAGTCCTAAGCTGTTAAAAGCCTTATGGACCCGCCCCATTGTTACGTCAAGTATATAATTGCCGATGCGGGAGTGGATATTTTGCTGTTAGATTACCAACGAAAGTTTATCGGTCAGGGTGGTGTCACACAATTCGGCAAGAATGCTGACGGTTCGTATCACGCGATTATCAACACAAATTGGATACGCACCGTTGGAACAACAGCTTGTCCTGAGCCGTTTCATAAACCGCAGCCGCTTATCATTACGTGGAATGCGCAAACCAATCACGAAGTTCAGTTTGTGGACTGGTCAGCGAAACCTTCCACTCAACCCCATCTTTGCGGGTAGTGAGAAAATCAGTGTCAGCGCGCCATCAGCAGCGGATAGGGATTGACCGGCACCGATTTCCACCAGCTATCTGCGGGGTCAAGTACGTTGATGGCAAAGTGCAAGTGCGGCGCGCCCGGATCAGCGTTGCCGCTGGCACCCACCGCACCAATCATTTGCCCCGCAGTGATTGTCTGCCCCTCGGTCAAGCCGGGGGCATAGTTATTAAGGTGGGCATAGTAAAAGCCAGTGCGGCGGTCAGCTGAACGGATATAGATCGTATTGCCACCTTCCTTTGAAAAGAATAGCTTTTCCAGCCTTCCCGGCGCGGCAGCCAACACCGGCGTTCCTGTCGGCGCCATGATATCGATGGCATCATGCTGCCGGGCGCCAGCAGCACGAGCCTGCGTATAGGTGTCGACCAGCTGCCGCGCCTGCACGCCTTGCACCGGGATTACCAGCCTGCCGAGCTGCAGTTCGGTAATCTGTGGAGGCGGCACAGCGCTGGCTGCTTGCGGGGCCGGAGGGGCTACTGGCAGCGCAACAATCGACTGCGCCATCTGTGTTGGTGCAATTGATGGATCAGCGAGTCCGCTCGGCGCGGCCTCGGGCATTGGCCCGTGGATTGAGATGACGTTGTTCCCGATGATCCACACAACCGAAGTGACGGCTACCGTCGCCGCGATAATCTTGAACGTTCCTCGCCAAGCCATTGCGTTCACCCCTCAAATAGCACCTGCGTCTTTGTCGACACCATCTGCGCCAATCGTGCAACATCCCAGTTCGTCAGCCGCACACAGCCATGGCTTTCTGCACGGCCGATCGTCTCGGGGCGCGGGGTGCCGTGAATGCCGTAGTGTGGCTTGCTCAGGTCTATCCACACCACGCCGACAGGACCATTCGGACCCGCCGGCAGCAATGCCCTTTCTGCCGTGGCTTTGGCATCCCAGAACAGGCTGGGGTTGTAATGAAATTTGGGATTACGCGAAACGCCCTGAATTTTCCACTCGCCCAGCGGCAAGGGATCGTGGGTGGAGCCCATCGTTGCGGTATAGACCGCTATCAGCTTCCCCGCCTCGTCAAAGGCTTTGAGCGTACCCTTCGACTTGCTGACGACGATCTTGCTCGCCTTGGCCTGTTCAGAGCCAACGCCCAGAGTCTCGAGCGTATTGAGCCACGCCGCATCGGTCACCGTTCCCGCAACAATCGCATCGCCGCCAATATTGGGCACCCGGATTTGCTGACCGGAATGGAATATAGATGCAGGGCCGGGCGCGGGGCCAACCATCTGGCTGGCACCCGTCGATGCGTCTTCCTCCGGCGTTGCGCTAACCATTGAAACAGGCGCAGGCTTCATCGCCGCACCGCCCGCCGTCTTCAATCCCGCGGGCATCCCGCCGGGGTTAAGTGCCTGCAATGTTGCAACCGTCGTGTGGAATCGTTCGGCGAGCTTTTCATCAAGCGTCTCATAACTGAGCGCAGGCATCTTGGCCTGAAGCTGCGGATCCTTGGGTACAGCAT
>JANNZB010000318.1:0-7841 GCA_031410395.1 Novosphingobium sp. | reverse complement strand
GGGGTTTTGTGCTTGAAGAAGGCGGGGTGATCGAGGGAGATCCCACCAAGCCACGCTGGATCATCGATCCGCTTGATGGCACCACCAACTTTCTCCACGGCATCCCGCATTTCGCCATTTCTATCGCGGCGCAGGATCGGCGGCCTGATGGCAATGGCTGGGGTGATGTTTTTGCCGCGCTTGTCTATCAGCCGATGACCGACCAATCGTTCTGGGCTGAAAAGAACCGCGGCGCCTGGCTTCAGGATCGGCGGCTTCGGGTTTCCGCGCGGCGGCAAATGGATGAGGCTTTGATAGCCACCGGCATTCCATTTGCTGGCGCAGGCGATCCCGCTGAGTGGATGGCGATCTATAATGCTTTGGCACCGCAAGTGGCTGGTATTCGGCGTTTTGGTGCGGCTTCGCTTGACCTTGCCTGGGTCGCCGCTGGACGTTTTGATGGCTTTTGGGAAAGCGGCCTGAAATCGTGGGACACGGCTGCGGGATGCCTTTTGGTGCGTGAAGCGGGCGGCTTCATCACCGATTGGCGCGGGGTTTCGCAGCCGGTTTGCGACGCACAAGTGCTCGCCGGGAATGATGCGATGCATTCGCGGCTGCACAAGCTGCTGGTTCAGGCGCTCAAAAAGTAAGATTATCGCCGAATTCAGCCTGCGACTACACGCTATATTAACCGGGATGGTCTAGGTTCGCCTCAAGAAGAAGAGGCGAGGTCGCTCATGCCAATCGGGCCGCATTCCAGCATCGTAGTCGCTGCATTCCTCGTCGGCGGGGTTCCTTTGCCTGAGTACGCGCCAGCTTGGCTGGAGATGACGCCGCGCGAAATGCTTTTCGAAAGCGCGGCGGTTGGCGCGACTGTGCCAGCTCGTAGCCTGATTGCCAAACAATCCGTTGACGCCAAGCGGTCGTTTCTGGCCCTGCCAGTTTTGCCCAGCGCGCCTAGCCTGATGGTGAGCTACTCGCCCGGCAAATCGGGTGCGCGAATGGAACTGGGCGCTTTAGGCGCGGGCAGAGTGGATGCGCCCGGCCTCGTCCATCTGGACCTCGCCTTGAACTTCTAACCGCGCGATCACCGCTTGAACCCGCGCACGCCCACGGCTAAGGCGCGGCCAACCAACCCGTGCCCCTGTGGCGGAATGGTAGACGCGTTCGACTCAAAATCGAATTCTGCAAGGAGTGCCCGTTCGAGTCGGGCCAGGGGCACCACTAATTAGCGCCGGGTTGAGCGTTGCGCTCATCGCTGATCGGTTCAAACGATTAGTCGGTTTGGAAATAACACCAGACCCCAGCCGCCCTTTGGCCCCACTGTGGTCTTCAAGATTGCCGCGCGCATTGGCCGCCGTTTTTCGAGGTTTCGCTTACCAGCCACGCAGGCAGAGCAATCCCGCAGCCCAACCCCGATGGCCCGGCGTTTGGCCGAAAAGTGGCAGGTTACGCCGGGTGTCACGACGAATTCAACGTCACGCCAGGTCTCGTGTTGATGAAGGTCCTGGAATACAATGGCTTCAAGGCGCGCATCGAGCATCCCGATTGGTCCCAAAGCCACCGCTTTGTTTGAGACTTGGGATTCAATGTGGCTGCAAATTCCCGAAATGTTGCGGATTGAAAAAGGCGGGGCAGCGCAGATTTCTGAGGAGCTCGGGCCTATGATCCGATGGTGCCCAAGGGCAGAGAGCTGACAGCGACGCTACTTTTCGAAGTCCCCGATGAAGTGCTGCGCGACCAGTTCCATCGTTCGAGCGGCGGAATCGAGGATTAGATTGCGCTCAACGTCGGAGGTGAGCTTATCCGCGCGCGGCCCGAAGGCTATGTCAAGCGCACGCGTGAAAGCGACGGCAAAGCCAGGGCGGTGCATTTCTTGCATTTTGATATGACACCGTCGGCGATTGCCGCCTGGCGCGCAGCCAACGCCACTGTGATGCAGGTAATTGATCATCCCAATTACGGCCATGCGGCAATATTCGGCGTGCAAACCCGCGAATTTCTTGCCCAAGACTGCTTCAGCGCGAGAATGAGAAGCAACGTAGCTGAAACCCGATGCGGCTCAGCCTGGGTTACGCCACCATGGATCAAGGTTAATCGGCCGGCGTTGGAGCCCCAGCGCGCGCGCTCAGCGCACGTTCAAATGCCCGGCGCTGTTCGGCAGTAACGGTTTTCATACTGCTTGCGCGCGGGGCAGGCCCCGTTTTTGTAATCGGAAACTTGCCATTCCTTAATTCGGCCGGTGTGATCGGACCGAGCACTCCAAAGTCGCCCCCGCCTGCAATGCGCATGGCGCCCGACCCGTCTGATACAGCGTAGCCAGCCCCCTGAGCACTGGCCACAGGATCGGTATCGACAATGCCATCCGAGCCCCAGCCGCCACGCGAAGCGTAGTGAATTTCGTGCCGCGCGACAGGGGTTGCGCCGTTCTTGTCTGCGTCATGTTGTCGCAGAGCTGCTTTCTGATTTTGCGCGTCAATCTCGTCACTGATGGATTGGCGCCGCTCTCCATCCGCGAAAATGGCGATGCATGCTGTCGCCAGCAGGGTGATTACCGTAAAGTGTCGGTACATCCCCTTTGGGACATGCAGGGCGGTTGGAATGCGGCTCATGGCGTGGGCTCTACCCCCTCGCGGCTGAACCAACCGCAAAACAGCGTGGTTAACACTGCGTTGACTTCATCTTTCAACTTCGCCGATCAAACCGGCTTTCGTGTGACAATGTAAACTTAGCCGACAAAAAGCGTGTGCCATTCGGTTAAAACCACGCGATTCAACCAATCTTATGTTTTCAGAAAAGTGTCAGCTTTACCGACATTTTACATATTGGCCTTAGTGGAGGTGCCTCCCTTCGCCAATGCGAGCCACTGGTCGCCAAGCATATGATTCGCCTGTTCAAACATTACATACCGCATGCCGTGCTGTTGCTCGGATTGTTTGACATCGGTTTGCTGGTGTTCGCGGGCGAGATGGCGTGGCGGGTGCGGGCCGGGCAGATCGGCATGGCGATTGGCCCTTTTGACGACCGTCTCAGCATGCTGCTGGGTTTCATGGCAATCATGCTCGCGGTGATGATCGCGGTGGGCGTTTATGGCTCAGAATCGCTGCGGTCTATGCGTTACGCCGCCGCACGATTGCTGGTTGCCATATCGCTTGGGGTTATAGCACTGTCGTTTGTCGATTGGCTGGCCGGGGGCGCGCATTTCTGGCGCTCCACATTGGCCTATGCAATGGCGCTTTCAATTATATTTCTGCTCGGTAACCGGTTGTTGGTTGGCGGAATTCTGGGAGCATCGGCTTTCCGGCGGCGCGTGCTGGTTCTGGGCGCAGGTCACCGGGCAGATCGTCTGCGTAAACTTGGTGACCGTCCGGAATCGGGCTTCGTCATCGTTGGTTACGTCGGCATGGGTGATGGCAATCCGCTGGTCGAAGAGGCGATCAATCGCAACGCCATCCACAACCTCAAGCGCTTTGTCGAAAATCTTGGTGTGAGCGAAGTGGTTCTGGCGCTTGAAGAACGGCGCAACGCGCTGCCCTTGCAGGACTTGCTGCGCATCAAAACAGCGGGCGTCCACGTCAATGATTTTTCCAGCTTCATCGAGCGAGAAACCGGCCGCGTGGATCTTGATACCGTCAACCCGAGCTGGCTGATTTTTTCTGACGGATTCTCTTCGGGCCGCGCAGTCTCCAGCGTGGCCAAACGCATATTCGATATAACTGCCAGCACTATTTTGCTGTTTGTCACCGCGCCGGTCATTGTGTTGTTCGCGCTAGTTATCAAGATTGACAGTCGCGGCCCGGCCTTTTTTCGTCAAACCCGCGTTGGCCTGTTTGGTGAACCGTTTGAGGTCATCAAATTGCGTTCAATGCGCACCGATGCCGAAGCTGATGGCAAGGCGCAGTTCGCCCAAAAGAATGATCCGCGTGTAACGCGCATCGGCCGGCTGATCCGCAAAGTGCGGATCGATGAACTGCCGCAGACGTGGAGCGTGCTCAAAGGCGAAATGAGTTTCGTCGGCCCGCGTCCGGAACGCCCCGAATTCGTCTCCGATCTTGAGCAAAAGCTCCCCTATTACGCCGAACGTCACATGGTCAAACCGGGGATAACTGGCTGGGCGCAGATCAATTATCCATATGGCGCGAACCTCGATGATTCGCGGCACAAGCTCGAATACGATCTTTATTACGCCAAGAATTACACGCCATTTCTCGATCTGTTGATCCTGCTGCAAACACTGCGCGTTGTGTTGTGGCACGAAGGCGTCAACTGAAATGGTCCCGGCTATTTGGACCTTCATCGCGACGACTTCGCACCTCGTAGCGGCATTGGCATCTACTGCACTTGCTGCGTGGTTTCTTAACCGCCGCAAGGGTCTTGGCACCGCAGGCGCTCCCATAGCCATTGCTCTGGCGCTCAGCGCAAGCTGGGCGATTGCCGCAGCATCTGGCGGCACTGACAGCGCAGGCGCAGCGATGATCGAATCGTTTCGCAATGTAGCGTGGCTATTTGTCGTTTGGTGCCTGTTTGACGGCGATGGCCGCGCGAGCAGCGTTAAGCCAATCCGCCCCCTGGTGATTGTGCTGGTCTGCGTTGAGCTCCTCCAGATCACCATGCAGGTGCTGCTTCACAGGCTGTTGCCAGCGGCGATTCCCCAGCACTCGGTTTTTGCTGCGGTGGTTGGTCTGCGCCTGCTGTTCTCAATCGGCACGCTGATGCTGGTTCATAACCTTTATACCGGCGCTTCGCAGCAAGCGCGGCTTGCCCTGCGGTGGCCCGCTTCGGCGCTTGCGCTGGTGTGGATTTTCGATCTCAATCTTTTCACAAATGCCTATCTGGGCACCGTATGGCCTGCCGAACTTGCTGCGCTGCGCGGTGTGGTCTGGACGGGTGCACTGTTGCTGCTGCTTCCGCTTACAGCCAAGCGCCGCGACGAACTTCAGCTGTTCCCTTCGCGGATGATCGCTTTTCGTTTTGCCTCACTAGCCGGGATTGGCGCCTATCTGCTGGCGATGATGGTGGTTACGCGAGGGCTAGACCTGATTGGCGGGCATTACGCAAAAATCTTCCAATTCGGCGTGCTGATTGTCGCTTCCGCGCTCGCCGTACTGACCTTGCCATCGCGCCGATTTCGCGGGTGGGTCAAGATTACCTTGGTCAAGCACCTGTTTCGCCACCGTTACGATTATCGGGCCGAATGGCTGCGTTTTGCTCAGACTATCGGGCGCGCTGGCGATACCAAGGTCCCACTTGAAGTCCGGGCGATTCAGGCACTGGCGCAAATCACTGATAGCCGCGCGGGCATCCTGCTTACGCCGGGTGAGCACGGCGATCTCGAATTGTCGGGCCGCTGGCAATGGTCGACACTGGACGTGCCCGGATGCGCGATGAACATTGCGTCGATCCGCTTTTTTGAACGAACCGGTTTCATCCCCGAACTAGATGCGATCCGCAGCGGCCAATGCCAGCGCGGCGAAGCAGCCGTTGTGCCCGCATGGGTTATTGCCGAACCCAGCGCCTGGGTGCTCGTGCCGTTGATCCATTATAGCTACCTGATCGGCGTCGTGGTGCTGGCCCGGCCAGATCACGATCGCAAGCTCGATTGGGAAGATTTCGATATCCTGCGCGTGGTCGGTCAGCAGATCGCCACAACCTTGTCAGAAAATGCCAACCACGATGCTTTGACGGAAGCCGCACGGTTCGATGAATTTCACCGTCGAATTGCTTTTGTCATGCACGACATAAAAAATCTTGCCAGCCAGTTCGGACTGCTCGCCCACAACGCTGAATTGCACGCTGACAATCCCGAGTTTCGAGCAGACATGCTGGTGACGTTACGCAGTTCGGCAGACAAGCTCAATGTCCTCATGGCCCGGCTCTCCCGCTATGGCGCGGGTGGCGGCGAGGCACTTTGTGCCTTCGATATTGGCGCGGTTGTACATAGCGTAGTGAAGCATTTCGGCGGCAACCCACAAGTGGGCATCAGTGAATGCCGTGGCGGTGTGGCTGTCGGAAACCGAGAGACGCTTGAACAGGCGCTGATCCATCTGGTGCAGAACGCGGTTGATGCCAGCCCGCCGGGGTCACCGGTTTTCATCGGCCAATCAAGCGACGGCATGCACGCGCTGATCGAAATCGTCGATTCAGGGCATGGGATGAGCCCTGATTTTATTCGGTCACGGCTGTTCAAACCGTTTGTATCATCGAAGCAGGGTGGTTTCGGCATCGGTGCATTTGAGTCGCGCGAGCTGATCCGCGCAATGCACGGGCGGCTTGACGTTGAAAGCCGCGAGGGGCTGGGCACGCGCTTTGTCGCGCGGCTGCCGCTTTCCAGTACGGTGGAGTTGATCTCTACTTACGAAAAAAATAGCCAAAAGGTTGCGTGATGGCAGAAGAAAAACCCAAATTGCTGATCGTCGAGGATGACGCCGGTCTGCAAGCTCAGCTCAAGTGGTCGTACCCCGATTTTGAGGTCATCATCGCCGGTGATCGTGCCTCTGCCATCGCCGCGTTGCGTGCCGAAGAACCTGCGGTGGTGACGCTTGATCTAGGTCTTCCGCCAGATCCCGATGGCACGACCGAAGGCTTCGCCGTGCTCGACGAGATCATGGCGATCAAACCGGACACCAAGGTGATCGTCGCCACCGGCCACGGCGCGCGCATATCTGCGCTGCAATCAATCGCACGTGGGGCCTATGATTTCTATCAGAAGCCGGTTGATATCGACGTCATCGGTTTGATCGTTCGGCGCGCTTATCAACTCCATCTGATCGAACAGGAGAACCAGCGTCTGTCAGCACTGCCGGGCGAGGAGAACAAGGTACTCGGCCGGATGCTTACTGCCGCGCCCGAGATGGTCCGCGTCGCCCGCACGATTGAGCGGGTGGCAAACACCAACGTTTCGGTAATGCTATTGGGAGCAAGCGGTACCGGCAAAGAATTGCTGGCGCGCGGTCTGCATGAGGCGAGCAGCCGGGCGAAGAAGGCTTTCATCGCGATCAACTGCGCGGCAATTCCGGAAAACCTGCTTGAAAGTGAGCTGTTTGGCCATGAAAAGGGCGCGTTCACCGGTGCGGTGAAAACCACTGAGGGCAAGATCGAGCTCGCCGATGGCGGCACGCTGTTCCTTGATGAGGTTGGCGATATCCCGCTGCAATTGCAGGTTAAGCTGCTGCGGTTTTTACAGGAACGCGTTATCGAGCGGGTTGGCGGGCGGTCATCGATTCCGGTTGATGTGCGGATCGTCTGCGCCACCCACCAGAACCTAGAGACAATGATCGCCGATGGCCGGTTCCGTGAAGATCTGTTTTACCGACTGGCGGAAATCGTCATCAAGATACCTGCGCTGGCGGAAAGACCAGGCGATGCTACTTTGCTGGCCAAAGCCTTCCTGTCGCGTTTTTCGCGCGAGATGAACCCTGCTGTAAAAGGCTTTTCGGTCGAGGCGCTGGCGGCCATCGATGGTTGGGCCTGGCCCGGCAATGTGCGCGAACTGGAAAACCGGATCAAACGCGCAGTGATCATGGCCGATGCAAAGCTGGTCAGCGTAGCCGATCTTGACCTGCCGAGTCACGGCGGCGAGACGGCGCCCGCGCTCAACCTCAAGAGCGCGCGCGAAGTGACGGATCGCAAGATCATCCGCCATGCCCTCGCGCGCAGCGAAGGCAACATCTCGAGCACTGCAAAACTGCTCGGGATAAGTCGGCCGACGCTTTATGATCTGCTTAAACAGTACGATCTTCATGGCTACGCTGACCAGCTTTGCATCGGCCATGATCACTGCGCGTTTGATCCGGTTTTCCAGTTCGCGCACATTGCCGGGCCAGGCCCAACCATCGATGGCCGCCAGCGCCTCGACCGAAAAG
>JANNZB010000317.1:0-6658 GCA_031410395.1 Novosphingobium sp. | reverse complement strand
TGAGCGGCAGGACCTTGACGAAATCCTCGGCAATCTGATCGAAAATGCGGCGAAATATGGCGGCGGCTCGGTCTTCGTCACCATTGACGCTGCTCCGGAAAATAAGGACGCTTGCGAAATCTGGGTCGAGGATGATGGTATGGGCATCCCCGAAGAAGAACGCATCCGCATCTTTGATCGCGGGGCGCGGCTGGATACCGGAAAGCCGGGCACCGGGCTGGGCCTGGCAATTGTTCGCGATGTGGCGGAGATTTATGGCGGTTCGGTTGAACTTGATGAGAGCGAGGATCTGGGCGGGCTGCTGGTGAAGCTGCGGTTGCCGAGGGCGGGGGGCTAACCCTCACCCTTCGCCCGCACGTGGTGCCGGATCACTTCATCAATCACGAACCGGATGAACTTCTCGCCAAAATCCGGATCAAGCTGGGCTTCCTCCGCCAGTTTGCGCAGCCGTACGATCTGGCTTTCTTCGCGCAACGGATCGCTCGCGGGAAGCGCTTGCTCCGCCTTGTATGCCCCCACCGCCTTGGTGATGCGAAACCGCTCGGCGAGCATGTGGATTAGAGCGGCATCGATGTTGTCAATCGAGGCGCGGAAGCTGGCGAGCTTGGGGTCTGGAACTGGATCGGTCATCGTGTGCCTCGCTAGCATGATAAAATGTGAACCGCCAAGGCCAGCTTTGCGCTTGCCTTGGCATGATCGCCGTCGCAATGGCGTGGCACGATGAGCGCAGACATTATCCCCTTGCGGCCCCGCCACGCCGAGCCTTCGCTCGATCCGCTGCTCGCGGTAACGGCGTCTGGCATGAACGCGGTCAACGCCATCATCCTTGACCGGATGCAAAGCGAGATTCCGCTGATCCCGGCGCTCGCAGGCCACCTGATCGCTGGCGGCGGAAAGCGGATGCGGCCGATGCTCACCGTCGCGGGCGCAGCACTTTGCCACTATCACGGCACCCGGCACCACCTGCTCGCCGCCTCGGTGGAATTCATCCACACCGCAACACTGCTGCATGATGATGTGGTCGATGGGTCTGACATGCGGCGCGGCAAGCAGGCGGCGAACCTGATTTTCGGCAATCCTGCGACCGTGCTGGTTGGTGATTTCCTGTTCACCCGCGCGTTTGAACTGATGGTTGAAGACGGCTCCCTCAAGGTGCTCAAGATCCTGTCGCGCGCTTCCTCGGTGATTGCCGAGGGCGAGGTCGATCAGCTCACCGCCGCGCGCCGGGTCGAAACCAGCGAGGAGCGTTACCTCAGCATCATCGGCGCGAAAACCGCCGCACTGTTCGCCGCCGCGACGCGCATCGCTGCTGTAGTGGCTGAAAAGGGCGAGGCGGAGGAACTGGCGCTCGATACCTATGGCCGCAATCTTGGCATCGCCTTTCAACTGGTCGATGATGCCATCGATTACGATTCCGATGCCGCCGAAATGGGCAAGGGACAGGGCGATGATTTCCGCGAGGGCAAGATGACCCTGCCCGTCATCCTCGCCTATGCGCGAGGCAATGCCGAGGAACGCCAGTTTTGGCAAGACGCCATCGCCGGTTTCCGCAGCGAGGACGCCGATCTCGCGCAGGCCAAAGCGCTGATCCGCAAGCACGATACCGTCTCCGCCACCCGCGACCGCGCGCGGATGTATGCGCATCGCGCGATTGACGCGATTGCCTGCTTCCCGGAAGGCCCCGTGCGCAGCGCGATGGCCGAAGCGGCTGAGTTCGCGGTTTCGCGGCGGTTTTAATCTGCTAGCCTCCTGCCAAAACACAGGCCTGTCCATGCACTTCACCGATTACGCCAGCAAATACCACACCATCCGCCTCCGCCGATCCGATGATGGCGTGCTAGAACTCGCCATGCATACGCAGGGAGGGGCGGCAAAGTGGGGCACATCTGTGCGCAGTCTGCACGCCGAATTGGGGCAATGCTTTGCCGATATCGCCCGCGACCGCGCCAACAAGGTAGTGATTATCACGGGTACCGGCGATGTATTCTGCGCCGACAGGGACACGACGGAATTGCCGCACGAAGCAGGCCTTGCACCTATGTGGGAAAGGATTCTGGAAGAGGGGCAATCGCTGCTCGAAAATCTTTTGGCAATTCCAGTGCCGGTGATCGGCGCGGTCAATGGCCCGGCGACACTGCATGCGGAAATCGCCGTGTTGTCTGATATTGTGCTGGCTGCAGATCATGCAGAGTTTGCCGATCTCGCTCATGTGCCCAATGGCGTTGTGCCGGGCGACGGGGTCCAAACGGTTTGGCCGATGCTGCTCGGGCCGAACCGCGGGCGGTATTTCCTGCTCACAGGGGAACGGATTTCTGCCGACGAAGCGCAGCGGCTTGGAGTGGTGGCAGAGGTGCTGCCGCTGGCCGATCTGATGCCGCGCGCCCGCGAACTGGCGGCGCGGCTGGCGCAGAACCCCACCCGCATGCTCCGCCACACCCGCGCGGTGCTCGTTCGGAACCTGCGCAAGCGGATGGCGGATGAGCTGGGCTTCGGGCTGGGTGCCGAAGCCCTTGCTACCCTAACCGTCTAGTTCACTGGCACCATCAGATGGGCATAGGGCGTGCCTGCCCACATGACATAGGGCGCGCTTGTGTCTGGCTTCGGGCCTGATGGATAACCATTCAGCGCCGCAGCTGAACCGACAATCATGATATGCGGCCCGGTCTTGATCCAGTCTCCGTCGGGCTTGATTGCATAGGGATCGGTGTTGCTGGCGTCGGTCCCGCCTTCAAGCATGTACATCATGCCCGGTTTCTCGGCGGGCGGGGCCTTGTGGCCCATCCAGGCCATCGCCCATTGGCTGGCATTAGCATCCATGCACATCGGATCAGGCCCGGGGGTGCGAGGGTTGTCTGGCATGCAGGTCCAGCCATTGGTGCCTTTGCGAAGTTCGGTCATCTTGCCGCTGTCATCGGCGGTGACAACGGTTGCGGCTGCGCCAATGGCCCTTGGCGCAGCGGATATGGCGCTGGCTATGGGATCACTGACGGCGGTGCTGGCGGAAGCTGTGGCTTCCCCGGTAGCGGCAGCAGAAGGGGGTTCGCTCTTTTCGCATCCCGCAAGACTAATCGCCATTGCGGTTACGAGGAACAAGGCGGCAGGCATATGCTTCATGGCATCCTCCATCACTTTTCCAAGTGCGGCAGTATATCATTAGAAGGCGGCGCGGCACAGTACTGAAGATGTTGTTCACTTGTCAGGCAACAACAATGGCTTGGTATATTCATTGGGAAATTTTCCCAGAGATCAACAGACGGATAGGTTTCCGGGCAGGAGGCAAGGACATTGGCGAATCGAAAGGTCCGGTCGAAACCCCCACACCATTCATTGCCTATGCAGCCATAGCCCTCTAACCGCGCGCCGTGCGCTTGTTTACCCATACTGCCCGATCCGGCTTCACCAGCCCATCAACACCCCGAGACCGGGTGGTTTCGGCGTTGCTTTCTTCGTTGGTGCTGTTTCTGTTCGGGCTGGCGCTTTTGAGGCTGGGGAATCTGGTCGGGCCGCCAGCTCGGCTGGGCAACAATCTGACTTCGATCAACATTTCGCCCGCCTCGGAAGAAAAGAACGAGAAAACCAAAGCCAAGCAGCCCGAAAAATCCCCGCAAGTGGCGAAGGTTGTGGCGGCGCCGGTGCCCGCTGTGATGGCGCAGAAGATCGTTATTCCGATCACCAAAGCACCGCCGGTGTTCATCCAGATTTCCAAGGATGATTTCGCCAAGTCGGATATTTCCAAGCTGGCAAAGGCATCGGGCGGATCGTCGGCGGGGGATAGCAAGGGCACCTATGGCCCGGGCGCGGGGCCGCAGGGGCAGCAGCTTTACAACGCCGAATGGGTGCGCGAGCCGAGTGACGCTGAGCTTGCGGGCTATTTCAACCAGCGTTCGCAGGGCGGCGATTGGGCTGACATTGCCTGCCGCACGATTGAGAACTACCGCGTCGATAATTGCCAGCCGCTGGGCGAATCGCCTGTGGGATCGGGGCTTTCGCGCTCGCTGCGACAGGCTTCGTGGCAATTCCTTGTCCGCCCACCGCGCATTGGCGGAAAGGCGCAGGTTGGGGCATGGGTGCGCATTCATTTCAGTTTCAGGAACAGCAAAAAGCGCGAGAAGGATGACAGCGGGAGTGAGCCAGCACCTGCCGATCAATGATGTGTTGCCAGCGCTGCTCGCGGCTTTGCGAGATGGCGGGCGCGCAGTTCTGATCGCGCCGCCGGGGGCAGGCAAAACCACGGCTGTCGCTCCGGCGCTGCTGGGGCAGGTCTGGTGCAGCGGCACGGTGATCATGCTCTCGCCGCGCCGGGTGGCTGCGCGGGCATCGGCTGAGCGGATGGCCGAGGTGATGGGTGAGCGGGCGGGGGAGACGATTGGCTACCTCACCCGGCTCGACAGTAAGCGCTCGGCCAAAACCCGCGTGCTGGTGATGACCGAGGCCATTTTCGTATCGACGATTTTGAAAGATCCTGAGCTGGCGGGGGTGTCCGCTGTGCTGTTCGATGAGGCGCACGAGCGGCATCTCGATAGCGACCTCGGCCTCGCGCTGGCTATCGAATCCGCATCGGTGCTGCGCGAGGACCTGCGGCTGGTGGTGATGTCAGCAACGATTGACGGTGCGCGGTTTGCCGGGCTGCTGGGGGATTGCCCGGTGGTGGAAAGCGCGGGCAAGGCGCATCCTTTGGCGATCCGCTGGCTGGGCGCGCGGCCTGAGCTGCGGATTGACGAAGCGATGGCTGCGGCGATTGCTACCGCTTGGCGCGAGACAGCGGGGGATGTGCTCGCCTTCCTCCCCGGGGTCGGCGAGATTGAGCGGACGCGTGAACGATTGGCGGAACGGCTGCCGGATGCGCTCGTTCTGCCGCTGCATGGGCAATGCGAACCTGCCACCCAGCGCGCTGCGATCCGGCGTGATGTGGAGGGGCGGCGGCGGATCGTGCTGGCGACGGCGATTGCTGAGACATCGCTGACGCTCGATGGCGTGTCGGTGGTGGTCGATGCAGGCCTCTCGCGCCGAGCCGAATTTGACAAGGCGGCGGGGGTTACCCGGCTGGTCACCCACCGCGCCAGCCAGGCAGCAGCGGCGCAGCGGGCAGGGCGGGCAGCGCGGCAGGGGCCGGGTGTGGCTTATCGGCTTTGGGAAGAGGCTGGCCACGCAGGCCGTGCGGCATTTGATCCGCCCGAAACGCTGGTTTCTGACCTTGCTCCTCTGGCGCTAACTTTGGCGCGGTGGGGCGCGGGCGATGTTGGGGCAATGGCGTGGATTGATGCGCCTCCAGCTGCGGCGATGGCGGCGGCGCGGGGGTTGCTCGAGGCTTTGGGTGCGCTGGATACCGATGGCAGGATCACCCCGCACGGGCAGGCGATGGCTGCTCTGCCGCTTGAACCAAGACTTGATCATATGCTGCTGCGCGCGGCGGAATTTGGCGCGGAGGATGAGGCGGCGCAATTGGCTTTGTTGTTGCAAGAACGCGGGCTTGGCGGGCGCGGCGAGGACCTTTCCGCGCGGCTGGACCGCTGGCGGGGGGATCGCGGCGCGCGGGCTGAGGCTTCGCGGAAGCTGGCGGCAGGTTGGGCGAAGGTGGCGCGGGCGCAACATCAACACCAAACCCAAACCCCACCTCTCGCCGCAATCCTCGCCGAAGGGTTTCCCGACATGATCGCCCGCCGCCGTGATTCCTCTGGCAACTTGTGGCTAACCGCAGGGGGCAGGGGACTGCGCCTCGACCCTGAAAGCACGCTGATCCGCGCCGAATGGCTGGCGGTGGGCGAGGCGCAGGGCGAGGCCAAAGGCGCGCGGATTACCGGTGCGATTGCGCTGAGCGAGGCCGAGGTCACACGCTGGCTGGCGCACCGGATCGAGCGGCGGACTATTTTGCGCTGGATAGCCAATGAGCGGCGGGTTGAGGCTTTGCTTGAACAACGGCTGGGCGCAATTACCTTGGCGAGCGGGCCTGATCCCGCGCCCGATGCGCGCGCTATCGCCGCATTCCTCGCGGGCAAAGTGTGCGAGGAAGGTCTTGACCTGCTGCCGCTGTCCGATGCCAGTCGCGCTTTGATCACCCGCGCCGATCATGCTGGACTCGTCGCCCTGTCTGATGCAGCGTTGCGTGAGAGCGTTGACGATTGGCTCACCCCGCTGCTCGGGCGGCGGCTTGATGCTCTGGGCAAGGGGACGCTGCATGAGGCGCTTTTGAACCGCCTCGATTACGCTGAGCGCCAGCAGCTTGACCGCCTCGCTCCGCCGCAATTCGCCAGCCCGGCGGGGACAAGCCACGACATCGACTACGCCGATCCCGGCGGACCATCGATTGAGCTGCGCGTGCAGGCGCTGTTCGGACTTGATAGACACCCCAGCTATGGCAATCCGCCGCAGCCGCTGCTGCTCAAGCTGACTTCACCCGGCGGCAAACCGATCCAGACAACGCGCGATCTGCCGGGCTTCTGGCGCGGATCGTGGCGCGATGTGGTGAATGATTTGAAGGGCCGCTATCCCTAGCACCGCTGGCCAGATGAACCTTGGACTGAAGTGCCGTGCCTTAAGACCTAGAATGCCTTTGCGGCTGGTAAGCGTTAGAGCCGTATCTGCGATCTACAAATCCTCTGCTGCCCTGCCACTCGACAAGCTAAGGATAAACTGCCTGCCAATGGCAGGCAGGCGGGGC
>JANNZB010000316.1:0-1507 GCA_031410395.1 Novosphingobium sp. | reverse complement strand
TGATTGACAGCCAGCGCGTCAATTTCGCGGCGCGGCGGCTGGGCTGGGTGCGGCTGAAGGATATTGCCCCTGCCCTGACCCAGACCGTGATTGCCGCCGAAGACAAACGCTTTGAAAGCCATAGCGGCGTGGACTGGATCGCGATGGGCAGCGCGGTGCGCGCGCGCTTTGAT
Organism: Novosphingobium sp.; assembly: GCA_031410395.1. Lineage (GTDB taxonomy): Bacteria > Pseudomonadota > Alphaproteobacteria > Sphingomonadales > Sphingomonadaceae > Novosphingobium. The sequence goes on along the minus strand of JANNZB010000316.1, from coordinate 1,334 downwards.
GGCAGCCGTTCACGCGGGGCGAGCACGCTTTCGATGCAGGTCGCAGCCTTCCTCACCCCCGATCTCGCCCGCCCCGGTGCGCGCGGCTGGCGTGACAAGATCCGCCAGATGCGCGCGGCTCAGGCACTGGAAAGCGGCTGGAGCAAGGATCACATCCTTGAGGCCTATCTCAACCTGGCCGGATTTCGCGGCGAAGCGCAGGGCATTGGCGCTGCGGCGCTCAGCCTGTTTGGCAAAACGCCTGCCACCCTAACCCGCGATGAGGGCGCGCTGATCGCGGCACTGCTGCCTGATCCCAACGCGTCCGTGGGGGAAGTCGCCGCGCGGGCGTGCCGGCTCACGCACGGGAACTGCCCGGCCCTCCAGCAACAGGCCGCCGCGATGCTGGGCAGCCAGCGCCGCCTCGCGCTTGATCCCGGCCTCACGCCGCATCTCGCGGCGAAGCTGCTCGACAAACCCGGCATCCGGGTGACGACCACGCTGGATCGCGCGATCCAGACCTACGCCACCCAGGCGCTCCGCCGCCAGTTACTGGGCCTGGGCAGCACCCGCGCGCGGGATGGAGCGGTGATCGTGGTGGATAATGCCAGCGGTGATGTGCTGGCCTATGTTGGCGGCGTGGGCGGCGGCTCCACAGCGGCAGCGGTTGATGGCGCGGACGCGCTGCGGCAGGCGGGATCGACGCTCAAGCCCTTCCTCTATGGCATGGTGATGGAAAAAGGCTGGCTCACCCCGGCGTCCATTCTTGACGACTCCCCTGTCCAGCTTGACACCGCGTCGGGCCTTTATGTGCCGCAGAATTATGACCACGCGTTCAAAGGGCCGGTCTCCGCGCGCACCGCACTTGCCAGTTCGCTGAACGTGCCCGCCGTCCGCGCGCTGGTGATTGGCGGCACCGATGCGTTCCGTGATCGGCTATGGGATATGGGCTATCACGGGCTGACCGAGGATGGAGCCTATTACGGCTTTTCGCTGGCGCTCGGTTCGGCAGAAGTGACGCTGCTGGAACAAGCCGCCGCCTATCGCGCACTGGCACTGGGCGGCCGCTGGGCACCCTTGCGTATTCGGGAAAGCGATCCGCGCATTGCCCTGCGCCAGATCATGTCGCCGCAAGCCTCATGGCTGGTGGGCAGCATCCTCTCTGATGCGTCGGCCCGTTCGACCACCTTCGGGATAGACAGCGCGCTCAAACTGCCCTTCTGGGCCGCAGTCAAAACTGGCACGTCCAAGGCGATGCGCGATAACTGGTGCGTGGGCTATACCGGGCGTTACACCGTCGCCGTCTGGATCGGCAATCTGGAGGGAGACAGCATGAAGGCGGTTTCCGGCACCAG
>JANNZB010000315.1:0-1759 GCA_031410395.1 Novosphingobium sp. | reverse complement strand
GCTTCGACAACGAGGTCAAACGCGCCACTTCGCACAACGTGATCGGCATTCTCCCGGGCAAGAAGCGCCCGCATGAATACGTGCTCTACACCGCGCACTGGGATCATCTGGGCCGCTGCACTCCGGACAAGTCTGGCGACGACATCTGCAACGGCGCGATCGACAACGCCACCGGGGTCGGCGCGCTGGTCACCCTGGCCGAAGCCAATGTGAAAGTCGGCGCGGCGGACCGCAGCCAAGTATTCATGTCGGTGACGCTGGAGGAATCAGGACTGCTCGGTTCGCGCTACTACGCCGAACACCCGGTCTATCCGCTCCGCCGGACGGTCGGCGGGGTCAACATGGACGGAGTCGGCCCGGGCAGTCCGAGCAAGGATGTTTCGGTGACTGGCGGCGACAAGAGCGACCTCACCCGGTACTTGAAGGCGGCGATGACCGCGATGGGACTATACGAAACCCCCGAGGATCATCCCGAACGCGGCCACTATTACCGCTCCGATCACTTCAGCTTTGCCAAATTGGGCGTGCCGATGTTCTCGGTCGGACGCGGCAGCGACTGGGTTGAGGGCGGCAAGGCAGCCGGCGATGCAGCGGCGGAAGACTATGTCCAGCACCGCTATCACCAGCCAAGCGATCAGTACGATCCCACCTGGGACTGGTCGGGCGCGGTGCAGGAAATTTCGCTGTTCTACCGCCTTGGCCGGAGTCTTGCGATGACCACCGACTGGCCTAACTGGCACAAGACCGACGAATTCCGCCGGATCCGTGACAAGAGCCGCGCCGGGAAGTAGTGTCAGGGCCGATAGGCTAACCCCAAGCGGGTGGCTTGTTCCAGCATCCGGCGATCCTTCGTCCAAACTCGGACGTTTCCGGCTGTCGAGGCGGCAGCCAGCAAATGGATATCGACGAAGCCCATGCCCTTACCATTGACCTCGTGCTGCTCGAGGAACGCGTAAAATGCGCTATCGTCGACCGGCTGCAACTGTGGCAGATTCCGCAACATCAGGATCATGCGGTGCCGCACGTGCAAGCTGCCAGCCGCCAGTTCGCCGGTTACGAATGGGTGGCCAACCATGCGCCGTTGCCGGGACAGTTGTTGAACGTGCGCGTCGGGTTTGCGAAAGAAGTCGATCCAAACCGAGGTATCCGCGAGGATCACCAAACGATCCTGCGCCGCGGAGGAAGCTCTATATCGGGCATCGTGCCGCCCATCTCCGCGAGCTGCCGCCCGGCCTCACTTTCGATAAAGCACTGCAATGCAGCCCGTTCGAGCTCCACTCGATCCGTAATTTCACTTATTTCGCTCGCCCTGCGCCAAAGATCGGCGAGATTTGAAGCTGCCGATGTGCTCGTTGCAGTTTCCGAAGTGACCTGCTGGCTCGTCGGGCGTTGTCGCCGTGTGAACCGGACCTTCTTGGCCGAAAGGTCGACTTGGCCTGTTTCCCATCCCGCATCCTGCCAACCTCGGGTCTGGCTGTGGCCGGGTTCCTGGTTGGCCCACCACGCCGGATATTCATGCGCGCTGCGCGGCAACGGGAAACCCAACACGCTTTCCACGTCGGAGAATCGTGCTTCCCAGATTTCCACGGGCTGGTTTTGCAGATACTGTGTCAACGGTTCATACTTTCCCATCGAATTTCTCCTTGATGTCGATTCGATGTATATTTGAGTTTGTATACATGTCAATTGATATCTCTCCCCCCGAATGGCATCCGCAGCAATGGTTGTGGGTCGGCTTTCCGCACCTTGCAGATGAATG
>JANNZB010000314.1:0-10558 GCA_031410395.1 Novosphingobium sp. | reverse complement strand
TAGAGACGCGGCCATGACAACCGCCAAAACTTGCGAGCGCTTCGATCCCGCCGCCGCCGATGCGCGCTGGCAGGCCGCATGGGACGCGGCGCAGTGCTTCCGCGCTGACGATAACACCAGCAAACCGCGCTCGTTCGTGCTGGAGATGTTTCCCTATCCATCGGGCCGCATCCACATCGGCCACGTGCGCAATTACACGATGGGTGATGTCCTAGCGCGCACCAAGCGGATGCAGGGTTTCGAAGTGCTCCACCCGATGGGCTGGGACGCTTTCGGAATGCCGGCGGAAAACGCCGCGATGGAAAAGGGCGTTCATCCCGGCGGCTGGACCCGCGCCAATATCGCATCGATGAAGGCGCAACTGAAGCGCCTTGGCTTCGCTCTTGACTGGAGCCGCGAACTGGCGACCTGCGAGCCCGATTACTACGGGCAGGAGCAGGCGCTGTTCCTCGATCTTTATGCTGGCGGGCTGGTTTACCGCAAGGAATCGGCGGTCAACTGGGATCCGGTTGATATGACCGTGCTGGCCAACGAACAGGTGATCGACGGGCGCGGCTGGCGATCAGGCGCGCTGGTGGAAAAGCGCAAGCTCAGCCAGTGGTTCCTCAAGATCACCCAGTTTGCCGATGATCTGCTTGAGGGGCTGAAGGGCCTTGATAAATGGCCCGAAAAAGTGCGGCTGATGCAGGAAAACTGGATCGGGAAATCGCAGGGCCTGAAGGCGACGTTCAATCTGGCGGGCACCACCAACGGTGTGCCGGTATTCACCACCCGCCCCGATACGCTTTACGGCGCGAGCTTTCTGGCAATTGCGGCGGATCATCCGCTTGCGCAGTCGATGGCGGCCAACGCGCCCGAGCTCGCTGAGTTCATTGCGCTGTGCAAGCGCGGTGGGACCACGGCGGCAGAGCTGGAAACGGCGGAGAAGCTGGGGTTCAACACCGGGTTGAGCGTTGAGCATCCGCTCGATTCATACTGGCACCTGCCGGTCTATGTCGCCAACTTTGTGCTGATGGATTACGGCACCGGCGCAGTGTTCGGCTGCCCGGCGCACGACCAGCGCGATCTCGATTTTGCCCGCAAATATGATCTGCCGGTGCGGCGAGTGGTTGCGGAAGGAGACGTGACGGAGCTCCATTACACATCCGACGAGGCCTATACCGGGGCCGGACGGCTGGTGAATTCCGAATGGATGACCGGGATGACGGTCGAGGAAGCCAAAGCCGCAGTAATCGCCAAGGCTGTCCACGAAGGCTGGGGCACAGCCGAAACGCAGTACCGCCTGCGCGATTGGGGGGTTTCGCGCCAGCGATACTGGGGAACGCCGATCCCGTTCATCCATTGCGAAATTTGCGGCGTGGTGCCGGTGCCGAAAAAGGATCTGCCGGTCGTCCTGCCCGAGGATGTCGATTTCCAAACCCCCGGTAATCCCCTGCTGCGCCACCCGACATGGAAGCATGTCGCCTGCCCGCAATGCGGCAAGCCCGCGACACGCGAGACCGATACGCTTGATACCTTTGTCGATTCGTCGTGGTATTTCCTGCGCTTCGCCAGCCAGCCGAGCGACAGGCCGTTCGATCGCGACATGCTCAAGAAATGGCTGCCGGTTGAGCAATATATCGGCGGCATCGAACATGCGATCCTCCACCTGCTCTATGCGCGGTTCTGGACGCGGGCCTTGCAGCACATTGGGCTTATCGACTTTGCTGAACCGTTCGCGAGTTTGTTCACCCAAGGAATGGTGACGCATGAGACTTATTCGCGGCCCGATCCGGCCAACGGCCAGCCGATTTATTTCACCCCCGATGAAGTTACCCGTACCTCCGAAAGCGCTGCACTGAAATCAGATGGGTCGTCGGTCGAAATCGGCCGCGTCATCAAGATGTCGAAATCCAAGAAGAACGTCGTCGATCCAGACTCGATCATAGAAACTTATGGCGCTGATGCGATCCGCTGGTTCATGCTCTCCGATTCGCCGCCCGAGCGCGATCTGCCGTGGTCCGAAGCCGGGATCGAAGGCTGCGCGCGGTTTGTCCAACGGCTGTGGCGGTTGTTTGGGCAATATGATCCTGCGGCTACCGGCGAGGACAAGGCGCTTGACCGCAAGCGCGGCCAGAGCGTTGCCGCCGCAACCGATGACATCGCCGCGCTATCGTTCAACAAGGCGGTCGCGAGGATTTATGATCTCGCCAATGCCATCGAAAAGTCCGCGCCATCGGCCAGCCGCTCAACTGCAATCCGCACGCTGCTCCTGCTGGTTTCGCCGATGATGCCCCACCTAGCCGAACAGGCTTGGGCCGAGATGGGCCAGCCGGGCCTGATCGCCGAAGCCGCATGGCCGCCGGTTGATCCCGCGCTGCTGATCGAGGACGAGGTCACCATCGCCATTCAGGTGCTCGGCAAATTGCGCGACACGATCACCGTCGCCAAGGGTCTGCCGCGCGAAAAAATCGAAGCGCTTGCCCTCGCCAGCGACAAGGTGCAGCGTGCGCTCGATGGCAAGGCAGTGAAGAAAATGATCGTAGTGCCCGACCGACTGGTTAATGTGGTCGCATGATACACCGATTGAACCACTTGTGCGGCATGATTGCGCCCTTATGCGCGGCGCTGTTGCTGAGCGCCTGCGGGCTGCAACCGATGTATGCCGGCGGCGGAAATGGCGTTATTTCGCAAGGACTTGGCTCTATTCAGGTGGCTACGATCGAAGGTAAAGCCGGCTGGCTGATGCGCAATGCGCTTAATGAACGGCTGCAGGCGGGGCGCCCGAGCGGGGCTGCCAAATACCGGCTTGATGTCCGGCTCGATGACCGGATCGAGGGTCTCGGCCTGCTGTCGGACGATACCATTGGCCGCGAAAGGCGCACGATTCGCGCGCGTTATCAACTGGTTGATCTTGCTTCGGGGGCAATCATGCTTGATGCCACCGCCGGCGCCGATGCCGGTATTGACGTGGTCAGCTCCGAATTCGCCACCATCCAGGCAGAGATCAAAGCCTTGGAAAACCTGTCAAATGAAGTAGCCGACCGCATCACCACCCAGCTCGCCCTGACGCTCCGCAAGGGCGCAGCTGGCCAAAAGTGAAGGCAAGTCAGAAAGATTTCAATAGCTTGGCTTCGCGTATCGCGAATCAAGCGCGGGTGTTTTTCTTCTGCGGGCCAGACGAAGCCGGTGCGCAAGACGCCGCGTTTCTCATCGCCTCACTGCTCGCCGATGCCGGTGAACGGGTTGAAATTTCCGGCGCCGAGTTAAAGAAAGACCCGGTCAAGCTCGGCGACGAAGCCCGCTCCACCTCTCTATTTGGCGGAAATCGGCACATCTGGGTTCGCGCCACCGGTGACGAGGCCTGCGAAGCGGTGACCATCCTGCTCGCCAGCGAGGTTGAATCCTGCCCTGTGCTGATCGTCGCCACCAGTGCCACCGACAAAAGCCGCACCGCCAAATTGCTCGAGCCCCGTAAGGACGCGCTGGTCGCGATGTTCTGGCCTCCCGATCTGCGCTCGGTTACCGACGCTGTTCGGCGCATGGTCGATGCGGCGGGACTACGGGTTGACGGCACGATCGCCGAGCGAATCGCCCGTGCTGCCGGTCTCGATACCCGATTGGCGCAGAGCGAAATTACGAAGTTCGCTATATACTTAGACGCCAGCAAGGAACGCCCGAAAACGCTCGATGCGCAGGTGCTCGATCTGATCGGAGCGCGGACTGATGATGATGGGCTGATGCCACTGGTCAACGCGGTGCTGGCGGGCGAGACCGGCAAGCTCGCCTCTGAACTGCGCCGGATGCGCGAACAGAACCTCAGCCCGGTAGGCGTGCTGCTGGCGTTCGAACGGCGTTCCGCGCAACTGGCGCAGCTCGCCGCCAAGCTTGGCCCGCGCGGCTCGGTCAACACGCTGATCGACGCGGAAAAGGCGGCGCGGCGCATCTTTTTCAAGGACGAGCGCGATCTGCGCGCGCAGTTGCAGCTATGGAAGGGCATGCGCCTTGCCCGGCTGGTTGATCGGTTGGCGCAGATGCACCGTGCGCTGCTCGCAAACAGCCAAAGTGCCGATTTGCTTCTGGCGCAAGGACTTACAGTGATCGCGCGTGAGGCGGCTCGGGGTAAGTCACGATAACTTTTTTTCGGCTGGAAAGGACAGGGGCGCCGACCGGTATTAACAATTTCCGGCCACGTGCCCCAGATTGACCCTAGATATTTTTACGGAGATGGTGATTACATCCGCGTAAGTTAGCTGCACACCTCCCACAAGCCAACCAAGCGGATTCGGAACAAATTGGGCATGTCACCGTCAAGCCAACACTTCGAAGCTGAAGCCGCGTGCAAATTGTCATGAACGACGTCAGCAATCACCCTGCAAGGCTGAGCAGTGACGATGTCGAGCGGCTCGCCCCTGGTCATCATAACAGCCTCGAACGCCGCCGATTGCAGTCCTATCTAGCCATCATGCTCGGCGATATTGCCATGCTTCTGCTATCTTTTCTGATCGGTGGATACCTGTATCTTGGCAGCAATGGGGTCCAGAGCGGGTTCCTGCTTGGCCAACTGGTTCTGCCAGCATTCCTCACCGTTGCGCTCTACAACGGCGCTTATTCTTTGCAGACCTTGCTGCGGCCAAACAATGGCGCAGCGCGGGCTATGGGTGCTTTGCTGCTGTCTTCGGCGGTGGTCACGTTTATCGCCTTCTACACCAAATCGAGCCGCGAATTCTCGCGCGTGGGATTTACTCTGGGCGTGCTTATCGCCGGGTTGGCGATACCTTGGCTACGGTTGCAGATGCGGGCTTTTGTCGCTTGGCGTTGTGGGCGCAGGATCATCAACGAGCTGGTGATCGACGATGGCGGCCCACCGCTTGATCTGCCGGACGCCCGGCACGCCAACGCCGCCCGGCTGGGGCTATCCCCCGATTCGGCCGATCCTGTAGCGCTCGATCGGATCGGCAGTCTGCTGCGTAATTTTGACAAGGTAATCATCACCTGTACGCCCGAACGCCGCGCAGCATGGGCGATGATTTGCAAGGGCACGGCAATTTCCGGAGAAGTAATTGACGATACGATCGTCGAGCTGGGGGCAAAAGGTGCGCGCGAAGCAGGCGGGCATGGTTTGCTGCTGGTATCGATCGGGCCGCTGGGACTGCGCGCACGGGCAATGAAACGGGTGTTCGATATTGCGGTTTCTGTGGGTGTAATCCTTGTGCTTTCCCCGCTTCTATTGGTGGTCGCTGTGGCAATTATGGTCTCAGATGGGGGCCCCGCGTTATTCGTCCAACGCCGTGTCGGACGCGGCAACACGTTCTTTGACGTGATGAAGTTCCGCTCAATGACGGTATCTCGAACCGACAGCGATGGAGTGGTTTCAACTACACGGCACGACGCCCGCATTACCCGTATAGGAGCCTTCATTCGGCGCACCAGCATCGATGAACTTCCGCAGTTGTTCAATGTTCTGCGCGGGAACATGTCAATCGTCGGCCCGCGCCCGCACGCGATTGGCAGCCACGCAGGGGATAAGCTGTTCTGGGAGGTCGATTCGCGTTACTGGCTGCGCCACGCCCTGAAACCCGGGATGACCGGCTTGGCACAAGTGCGCGGCTTGCGAGGCGCGACCGATCACGAATCCGATTTGGCACAGCGGCTAAACGCCGATCTCGAATATCTCAACGGCTGGTCGATATGGCGCGATATGGCCATTCTTCTCGCCACGTTAAGAGTGGTTATTCACAATAAAGCCTATTGATCTTATGCGCGAGCAGGCGTCGACCCGACCTATTGATTTCCATCCATAATTGGTGATTGTGCTATGTAGAATTACATGGTAATCCCTTTGCAACGCATGGCCTTAACGCATAGAAAAGGCCGCATAATTGCGACGTTATCGATTCGGGCGCTGATTGCAGGATGGCAGGTATAGGGGGATAGGTAGTTCTCCCTGTGTTAACCATCATTAATTAGGTATACGGAGGCTCAAGTGACCAGTCAGATTATTGCAATGCTCGCAGCGTCGGGTTTCGTTTTGGCGGGTGTAGCCAGCGCTGAAGCCACGCGTTCTTCAGCTTCCATTCCTCTTGCCGTAATGGCTGCGGGCGCATCGGGTGGTGATTGCCTCGTCAATGTATCGCGGTCCGCTGAAGGCGGCGCGTTCAACGTGACCAAGTCGATCCTCAAGGACGGTAGCTGCGTCTGCAATGTTACCACTGGGCCCAGCGCAAGCAATGGCGGCGCTGAAGATCAGGTCTCAGCAATTGTGACCGCCCGTTCGTGCGCGGATGCGCCACTTGTCGGTGAAGCGGCTGAGGGCGCGGCTGTTGGCGGTGGCGGTTCGCTGCTTCCGATTCTGCTGGGTGTGGTTGCTGCGGGCGGTGCTGCGGCAGCGGCTGGCGGTGGTGGCGGCGGTGTCACTTCTGGGCTTACGGGCGCCAGCAGGGGCTGACCGGCTCTGATGCGGATTATCGGCCGGTCCTGAATCGGCAAGATCAGCCCCCTTCGTTTCGGAGGGGGTTTTTCTTTGAGATTTGAATTTTTGGGAGGGGTGTCAGCTTGCAGTTCGCCGATCGTACGACTGTACGCAATTCCGCGTTCGCTGCGATCCTGCTCGCTGCTGCGCTTGGGATTGGCGGCGGCGGATCACCTGCACCGGTGCCGGAAATTGCGCTGCAATGTTTTTCAGCGGCAATCGTTGCCGCTTGGCTGCTCTCCGCACGCGCTGCTCCACCCTTCGTGCGGGTCGATCGGGACGTTTGGATCATTGCGGGGCTGGTTCTGGTTTTGCCGCTGGTGCAGCTAATCCCCCTGCCGCCATTGCTATGGCACGCACTGAAGGGGCGCGAGCTCGAGCAGGCGGCCTTGGCATTGGTCGGCGCTCAGGACAGCTGGCGGCACTGGTCAGTGCTACCCGCCCGCACCCTGTCATCGCTACTGGCGATTATTCCGGCAATTGCCATGCTGATTATGGCGTCAAGCCTGCCGCGCGGCGGCCGCGCGACGCTGATCGCCGTGGTAGCCAGCATGGCTGTGCTGAGCCTGGTAATCGGCGCGGGCCAGATGTCGGGCGGTTTCGGCAATCCCCTGCGCTTCTATGCGCCCGAGCTGGAATATCTCAACGGCTTTCAGGCAAATCACAACAGCACCGCCGATGTCCTATTGATCGGCATGGTCGGATTTGCCGCTTCGGTCCGCGAATACACCTCTTTTCGTCCGCGCTCCCGGCTTAAACCCACTTACCGGCTAGGCTTGATTGCGATCATGACCTTTATGCTTTCGTTCGGTGTGTTTCTGACAGCTTCTCGGATGGGTATGCTGCTTCTGCCGGTCGCTTACATCGGGGTCTTATGGTTGGTTTGGCCCTTGCTAAAATTCGACCGCCGCGCTTTGGCTGGTATCGGGCTGACTGCCTTGCTGCTGCTGCTGATCACAACCTATCTTGCGATGCATAATCACGTAATTGAAAATGTGCTGAAAAGGTTTGATTTTGTTGGCGAGTACCGTCCGCAGATCTGGCGCGATACCCTCTATGCGATTGGCCTACATCTGCCTTGGGGATCGGGAATGGGTACGTTCGTCCCGGTATTCGCCGCCGGAGAGCGGCTTGAAGCGGTGGGGGCGACTTTCCCCAATCGAGCGCACAACGATTATCTCGAACTGTTGCTCGAGGGCGGCGTGTTTGCTGCGGTTCTGTTTGCCGCCGTGGCGGTGATTATCGGCGCCGCGGCGCGGCGCGCGCTGAAACGAGCGCCAGCAGGTTCGCACGGCCAGGTTGTTTTTGCCATGACCGTGCTCGCGGTGATTGCGCTGCACTCACAAGTCGATTACCCGTTAAGATCGATGTCGTTGTCGTTCGTCGCGGCAATGTGCGTGGGGCTGCTGATGCCCGTTCGGGGCAACAGTGAAGCAAGGGGTGGAAATGCTTGATCGTGTCGATCCGCGCCGTTTGGGCGCAGCTTTGGTTATCGCCGCATTGATGCTGGGGATGACGGGCTGTACTGAATCGAGCGGAAGCAGTCCGCTTCCCAAAGGCCAGGCCGCCTACAGCACAATCCCTGAAAAGTCCGACAATGGTGAGCAGAGCGAAAAGCTTCGCGCTGGCGACCGGCTGTCGATCAAGATTTTTGGCGAGCCAGAGCTCAGCTCAGAAAATTATCGCGTCGATGCCATCGGGTTTTTGCAGATGCCCTTGGTGGGCGAGCTGATCGCGGGTGGCCAGAGCCCGCGTGAACTCGGCGCCGAGATCACCAGGCGACTGGCGGCTAAATATGTGCGCGATCCGCAAGTGGCAGTATCAATCATTGATCGGCCGCGCTCTACATTCACCGTTGAAGGCGACGTCGAATCGCCGGGCGTCTTCGAAGCCAATCCGGAAACCACGCTGTTGACCGGGCTGGCGCAGGCCAAGAGCCCGAAGCGTACCGCCCAGCTCAAAGAAGTTGCTGTGTTCCGATCAATCAATGGTCAGCGTGCGGGGGCGCTGTTCAACCTTGCGGACATTCGCCGTGGCCGCGCGGCCGATCCGCAAATTCTTGCTGGTGATAAAATCGTCGTCGGCAAGTCGTCTTCAAAGCAAGCTTGGCGGGACTTCCTGGAAGCCGCGCCCGTTTTCAACGCCTTCAGATTCTACTGACCCGAGCCGGAAAGGTCCTTCCTTGGCCACGACAATGCCTTTTGATACCGCCAGCCGCCAGTCGAACTTCGATTCAGGATTGAACGAGGATTCCGGAGTCTATGGTGTTCAGCCCAGCAAGGCTTTCGATTTTCGCTATGTCGTCGCGACGATCCGCGCCAATCTGCTGCTGATTGCGGCGATTATTATTGGCTTTCTGGCGATCAGCGTGATTTACACCATGCTGCAGACGCCGCGTTACACCGCGCGTGCAACGATTCAGATTAACAGTTCGACCGCCCGCGTCATGGGCGCCGAGCAGGATGAAAACCAGCAGGTAGCTTACGACTTCGACACGGATCGCTCGATCAAAACGCAGATAGAAGTTCTAAAGAGCCGTGCGCTCGCTCAGCGCGTAGTGCAAAAACTGAAGTTGGCCGGCAACACCAAGTTCATGGCCTCGCAGGAGGTTGGCGCTTTCCCGCCGGGAACCTCACCCAAGGTTTTGGTCGATGTGGCAACCAGCCTGGTGGCCGGGAACCTCAGCGTTACTCTGCCGACCGATTCGCGCATCGCGGTTATCTCGTGGAGCAGCACCGATCCGGTCATGTCATCGACAATAGCCAATGCCTATGCCGCCGAATTCATCCAGGCCGATCTGCAGCGTAAATTTGACTCTTCGGCCTATGCCCGCAACTTCATTTCGGACCAATTGGCGCAAACCAAGCAGCGCGTTGAGGATTCCGAGCGTGCGCTCAACGCCTACTCGCGTGAGGCAGGCCTGATCAGAACCCGCGATGCCATGAATGTTGGCGGGGATCAGAACGGCGGAAAATCAGGTGGATCATCGGTTACCACCACCAGCCTGCTGCAGATCAACTCCGCTGCAAACGAAGCCACGGCACGGCGGATCGCCGCCGAAGGGCAATGGCGGGCAGTGGCGAACACGCCAGCGCTGTCGAGCAAGCAGGTACTCGACAGCGGCGCGGTGACTGATCTTCTAGCCCAAAAGTCGAAAATCCAGGCCGAGCTTGAGCAGGACAGAACCCGCCACCTCGATGATTATCCCACGGTGAAGGCCAAACGCGAAGAGCTGGCGTCATTGAACCAGCAGATCCAGCAGACCTCAGCCAACGTGCGCAACGGCATCCATGCCGAATATGCCGCTGCGCTTGAAACCGAAGCCAAGCTGAAGGGACAGGTCGATCGTTTGAAGAACGCGACACTTTCTGAGCAGGATCAGACCGTGCAATACGGACTGCTGGCGCGCGAAGCGGATACCAACCGCGAGGTTTATGACGGTCTTCTGCAGCGGTTCAAGCAGCTCAATGCCTCGGCTGGAATCAGCCTCAGCAACATCGCCGTTGTCGATAACGCCGAAGTGCCGGGCGGCCCATCATCGCCCAATCTGTTCAAGAACCTGATGATAGCATTGTTCATGGGCGCGGCGCTCGCTGCGGCATCGGTGTTCTTCAAGGATCAGTTCGACGATTCGATCCGCATACCGGAAGATGTCGAGAACAAACTCTCGCTTTCGCTGCTCGGCGTGGTTCCGCGCTCGGATGGCGAAGAGCCTTCAGAAGCTCTGCTCGATCCTAAATCGCCGATGTCAGAAGCCTACAATTCGCTGCGCGGTTCGCTGCTCTATTCGACCAGCGAGGGCCTCCCGCACGTCACACTTGTCACCAGCGCGCAGCCATCTGAAGGCAAGACCACAAGCGCGCTGGCGATTGCTGCAAGTTTTGCCCGGATGGGCAAGCGCGTGTTGATTATCGACGCTGACATGCGCCGGCCATCGCTGCACAAACAGATTGGCTACAACAACGATCGCGGTCTCTCGTCGCTTTTGACATCGCACGATGCCATCTCGAGCGTGACGATGCCTTCGCGGCAGGGTGGCATGACAATCCTGCCATCCGGCCCAATTCCGCCAAGCCCCACCGAATTGATCTCGACCCCGCGCATGGA
>JANNZB010000313.1:0-7047 GCA_031410395.1 Novosphingobium sp. | reverse complement strand
CCGTCATCGGTGCCCAGTGGGGCGATGAGGGCAAGGGCAAGATCGTTGACTGGCTGGCGAGCCGGGCTGATGTCGTCGTGCGTTTTCAGGGCGGGCACAATGCCGGGCATACGCTGGTTGTGGGCAACCAGACGTACAAGTTGAGCCTGCTGCCATCGGGCATCGTCACCGGTACGCTGTCGATCATCGGCAATGGCGTGGTGCTCGATCCGTGGCACCTCAAGGAAGAGATCGCCAAGCTCGAAGGCCAGGGCGTTGTGATCAACAACAGCAACTTCGCGATTGCCGATAATTGCCCACTGATCCTCCCCATCCACCGTGAGCTTGATGGCCTGCGTGAGGCAGCAGCAGGAGCGGGCAAGATTGGCACCACCGGGCGCGGTATTGGCCCCGCCTATGAAGACAAGGTTGGCCGCCGCGCGATCCGGGTGTGTGATCTGGCCCACCTTGATGACATGGACGCGCAGCTTGACCGGCTTTGCGCCCACCACGATGCCTTGCGCGCAGGCTTTGGCCAGCCGCCGGTTGACCGCGCCGCATTGCTCGCCGCGCTCAGGGAAATCGCCCCGTCGGTGCTGCAATATGCCGAGCCGGTGTGGAAGCGGCTGAACGGGATTAAAAAGGCCGGGGCGAAGATTTTGTTCGAGGGCGCGCAGGGCGTGCTGCTCGATGTCGATCATGGCACCTATCCGTTTGTCACCAGCTCGAACACGGTGAGCGGAACCGCGGCGAGCGGATCGGGGCTGGGGCCGGGCAGCACCGGCTTCGTGCTCGGCATCGTCAAGGCCTATACCACGCGCGTTGGCTCAGGACCGTTCCCGACCGAGCTTGAAGACGCCACCGGGCAGCATCTGGGTGAGCGCGGGCATGAATTCGGCACGGTAACGGGCCGCAAGCGCCGCTGCGGCTGGTTTGATGCGGTGCTTGTGCGGCAGTCATGCGCCATTTCGGGCGTGACCGGAATTGCCTTGACCAAGGTCGATGTGCTTGATGGGATGGAAACGGTAAAGATCTGCACGGGCTATCGCTTGCACGGAAAAGAACTCGATTATTTCCCCGCTCACGCCGCCGATCAGGCCAATGTCGAGCCGATCTATGAGGAAATGGAGGGCTGGAGCGGGACCACGGCGGGGGCACGCCGCTGGGCCGATTTGCCTGCGCAGGCGATCAAATATATACAGCGGGTTCAGGAACTCATCGAAACGCCGGTGGCGCTGGTCAGCACCAGTCCCGAGCGCGAAGATACAATATTGGTGCGCGATCCGTTCGTTGATTGATCGCACATTTCCACTTTAAAAATAGATAAGGATATCAAGGTTTAAGTTATGGCTGGATATAAAGAACCGGGCTTTCAGGATCGCGTGGCCTTGGCCAATAGGGCCCGCGAGGCGGCGCTCGCGAAGCTGAAGGCAAAGGCACCGATAGATCCGGCAGTGGTCGCCGAGCGCATCGCCAAGGCGCAGGAACGCGAAGCTGCGCAAGCCGCGCGCACGGCGCAAAAGATCGAAGAAAAGCGCCTGGCAGCAGAGGCCAAGGCAGCAGCGCTCGAGTCCGCGAAAGAGGCCGCAGCCGAAGCCGCTCGGCTGGCAGAACCGCCTCCAAAGGCCAAAAAGCCCAAGCTCACCGATGAAGAAAAGAAGGCAGAGCGCGACGCCAAGTATCTGGCGCGCAAGGCCCGCAAAGGCCAAAAGGGGCGCAGGTAACCGCCATTGCCGCGGACAAAACTCTACTTCGACGGCGGTGCGCGGCCCAATCCGGGGGCGATTGAAACCGCCGTCTTTGTTGGGGGCAAGCTGTTTCACCGCACCGATCACGGGCATGGCGATAACAACGATGCCGAATGGCTTGCGTTAATCGATGCCATGCGCGTGGCGCGTGAACTTGGCCTTGCTAACGTGACCTTGCTCGGTGATTCTGCGATGGTGGTCGATCAGGCCAATAGCGTCGCGCGCCGCACCGCGCCAAGGTTCAAAGCACATCTTGCCAGTTTTCGCGCATCGGCCGATGGCTTCACAGCCGTGCGCATCCGGCGGATTGGCCGCAAGCAGAACCTTGCCGGGATTGCGCTTGAGCGCACCTCGGGCAGGATTTGAAGCGCGAAAGGGATCAGCAAACAATGTCGCGTCTGATCCTGTTCAACAAGCCTTACGGCGTGCTTTCGCAGTTTACCGACAAGGGCAGCGATACTTCGCGGCCGACCCTTTCCGCTTTCATTTGCGTGCCGGGTGTCTATCCCGCCGGGCGGCTTGACCGCGATAGCGAGGGGCTGCTGCTGCTCACTGATGATGGGCGCTTGCAGGCCCGGATTGCTGATCCGCGTTTCAAGCTGCCCAAAGCCTATCTCGTGCAGGTTGAGGGGGACGCGGATGAGACACAGCTTGCGCAGCTTCGCGCTGGCGTGATGCTGAATGACGGTCAAACTCTTCCTGCCAAAGCCGTGGCAATCGAACTGCCTGATCTTTGGCCGCGCGATCCGCCGGTTCGGTTCCGCAAGTCGGTTCCCGATAGCTGGATCAAGCTGACCATCCGCGAAGGCCGCAACCGGCAGGTGCGGCGGATGACCGCTGCGGTCGGACTGCCAACCTTGCGGCTGGTTCGGTGGAGCGTGGGAGAATGGTCGCTGAAGGGGCTGGCTGGGGGCGAATGGCGTGAGGCTTAATCTTCCTCGATAAATGCCAAACTGCCCTGATTGAAAAGCTGAACGATCAGCGCCACCGCTTCCTCATTAGATGCCACCGCCTCATCAGCCGTCAGCCGCTGCTGCGCGCAGATTGCCTGCGCAAACCCCGCTGTCACCCCCGAACATTCATAACATTCGCCATCAACAAACAGAAGCACCGCGTCAGCATCTTGCGCGACAAAGGCAAAGCGGCTCGCCGGATTTCGTTCCAGCTCCGCACCTTGGACCAGCGCCTTGCCTAGGGCCCTTGCCGTTATCGCCTTCTCTGGAGCCCAGTCCACCTCAGGATATTTCCGCACGCTGCTGTAACGCCCGAACCAGCGGGCGAAGCTTTCCGCGTCGAGGAACCGTTCGGTCACCATCCGCTGCAATTCCATCAGCGCCTCGGGCAAGATCTCGCCGGGGTTTGGCTGCGTGTACAGCCCCGGATCAGCATAGCGATCAACGTCGCTCAGCTCGGCCAAAACCTCATCGGTCCAGCCCTCAATCAAGTCAGCCCGCGATGGTGCGCGAAAGCCGATCGAATAGGTCATGCAGTCGCTTCCCACCGCGACACCATCGTGCGCGACACCCGGTGGAATGTAGAGAATATCGCCCGGTTCCAGCACCCATTCGTCGGTGGCCTCAAAGTCAGCCATCAGCCGCAAATCATCGTGCGGAAGCAGCGGCGTGTTTTCATCGCACATTGCGCCCACGCGCCAGCGCCGCCGCCCGAGACCCTGCACCAGAAACACGTCGTACTGGTCAAAATGCGGCCCCACCCCGCCGCCATCAGTGGCATAGCTGACCATCACATCATCGATCCGCCAGTTCGGGATAAAGCGAAAAGCCCCGAGCAGCGCGGCGACTTCGGGAACATGGTGATCGACTGCCTGCACCAGCAACGTCCAAGCGCTCTCGCCAAGCGCGGCAAAGCGATCTTCCGGCACCGGCCCATGCTCAACTGCCCATGCACCAGAACCGCCAACGATCAGCCGCGATTCGACATCATCCTCACAGGCAAGCCCCGCCAGTTCATCAGGCTCCATCGGATTGTGCCACGCCGCCCAAGGCTGGCGGATCAGCATTGGCCTGCGCTGCCAGACATCGCGCAAGAAGCCCGCGCGGTCGAAATTATTGAGTTCCATGCAGCTCCCTAGCAAGTGACGACCGCCGGGGACATGGTATTCCGTGTCCCCTCGCCACGCCGCGTCAGGCGACCGCCCGGATCGGCTCCTCACCGTTCAGCGTACAGCGATGGTATTCGCGTTTGCTCGCGGCATCGAACGGTTCAACCCGGTGCATCGCCCCTGTATTATCCCAGATCACCAGATCGCCCATTTGCCACTGGTGGCGATAGACGTATTGCTCCTGCGTCGCATGCGCCATCAGCCGTTCGATCAGATCGTGGCTTTCTGCGGGGGGGATTCCCGCAACCGAGGCGCATGATTTGCTCAGCACCAGCGATTTGCGGCCCGACTTGTGGTGCCAGACCAGCGGATGCAACCGCTGCGGATAGGAATGCCACACGGCAAATTCCTCAGGCGAACAGCCGCTCATGATCGGAAACAAGGCCGATTGCATGGTGTGCAGCACGGTCAGCTTTTCCAGCCGCGCTTTCTCGTCATCAGGCAGGTCTTCAAACGCCGCATAGGTGTTGGCGAACATGGTATCGCCTCCGGTGTTCGCCATACGAAACGGCGTGAACAGCGTCGCCAGCGGCGGCACTTCCTCATAGAATCCATCCATGTGCCACAAATGATTGCCTAGCAAAAACCGCGCATAGTCGGGGTTGACCCCCTCATCGAGGGAGACCTTGAGCACGCCTTCCTCGCCCTCGCTCAGCGTTGCGCCATCCGCCCCGCGTTTCGCGCTGCCGATGCGCAATTCACCCAGCGTCCGAGCAATCGTGCGCAGGTCCGCGTCCTCAGGATGCACACCGCGAAACAGCAGAATCCCACGCGCATCAAGCAGCGCGCGGATTTCGCCCGCGTGATCCCCGCTCAGCAGCGCCGCCTTGCTGAGCATGACTGCAGAACCCATGCGCGGGGAGAGATCAACCGCCGTCAACGCCATGTGCTGTTCCTCTCTTTACCCGATCTGTGGAGTGAACACCGCGCGCGCAAGTTGCACAATGCGTGCGAGCGCGCTGATCGTGGCGGCGATTGGAGGGGCGGCAAATCAATATAGCACATTTACAGAACATTCTTGACAAGGTCTGCATCTGTTCTCATCATGTTCGCAATGATACGGAGTCGAAACCATGCCGCAGGCCCCATTTGCCCATGCCAGCCACGATCCCTGGGCCGCCAATGATGCTGGTGTCGCGCTGAGCCTCGCAGTGTTTGCGGACCGGCCGCATGTGCTGGCGCAGTTGCGCGAGGATGCGGAAGCGGCGGGGTTTCATGTCACTTCGGCGCTAGGGCTTGATGCCATGCTCGATTGCGATCCGCTTCCCCTGGCCGAGGTGGTTCTGGTCGATTGCCCTGAGGCGGCGGCTGCGAGCCTTGCGGCCTTGGCGCGGCTTGATATTCGGGCGGCGCAGTCCGGCGCAGCATTGATCGTCTCGACAACGATGGACGCGCTCGATGATGTGTTTGGCTGTCTGGACCAGTCCGGGGCGCAGGTGCTGGTTGATCCCGCGCGCACCGATTTCATTATGGCACTCGGGCGGATACGCGCGCTGATGCCGCGCGGACGGGTGCACGATCTGGCCGAGGCAGACCGGATCACCTTGCTGCGGCTTACGGAACAGGTGGGCGAGATTGCCGCAAGGCTCGGTGGTTTTGGTTTGCAATCGACGCGGGTTGAAGCACCGGCCTTCGCCTTTGCCGGCGCGCCCGATGCCGATGAGGCACTGGTCAGGCGTCCGCGCGCGCCGCTTCCCGATCCGCGCATGGTTCGGCGGATATTGCGTCAGCGCCAGCAGCGCGCACGGTTTTTCGATGGTGAACTGTTTGCCGATCCCGCTTGGGACATGCTGCTCGATCTCACCGCCGCACGGGCCGAGATGAAGCGCGTCTCGGTCACCTCGCTGTGCATCGCCGCTGCCGTGCCGCCGACCACGGCGCTGCGCTGGATCGGCCAGCTTGTGCAAACCGGGCTGCTGCAGCGGGTAGAGGACCGATCAGATCGCCGCCGGGCATTTATCGAACTGACTGACAAGTCAGCCGATTCGATGGCCCGCTATTTTGATACGCTCGATGAAGGCCCGGTGCGCCCGGTCTGACCTTCACGCGCATACCAGCTGCCCGCCGTTCCCCACCCCTCTACCATGGGGAGCGGCACTGGAGGAGGGGCACCCCAGCCTGCACCCACCCGCAGGTTGCCCCTCCTCCCTTAGGGCTGCTCGACATTCAGCCCATGCTCCCCCGCGAAGGCGGGGGGCCTAAGGAGCCGCGATGAAAGCTGGCGCCCGAAGGCCTGAGGCCCCCGCTTTCGCAGGGGGGCGGTCGAATGCTATTTCACGGTAAATCTAACTTGATCGACGGTTCGCCCGCTCTCATCGAGCAAGGCCAACAAATGACTCCCCGGGATCATCGGCAATTGTGGCATATCTGGCGCACCAGCAAATGCTCGGCCATCAATCGCCAGCCGGAAATTCTCCACCGGGCCGACCACCGCCACCCCCAACGATTGGCGGTTTGCCGGAATATCGGGATCAAAGGCATAGACCGCGCCTGATACCGGATTGGTGATGCGCGGACGGCGCGCGAACGCGGGGGCCTGTGCCATATCCGCTTGCGCGGTGCCCGCTTTGAACCACTCACTGCGCGGCGGCTCGCCCAACCCCGCCAGCGCAATGTGCTGGACGCGGACATCGGTGGGGCGTGGCGGCTGTTTGCCTGCGCGGTCCTGATGCAGCGCAATCATCACATCGCGCCAAACCGGAGCGGCACCGCTGGTGCCCGAAATCGCCCGCATCGGATCGCCCTCAAGGTTGCCGACCCATACAGCGACGGTGAAGCGGTTCGAATAACCAATGCACCAGTTATCGCGCATCGCCTTTGACGTACCGGTCTTAGCCGCCGCCCAGAACGGCAGCCGCAACGCCGAATCGACCCCGAAAGTGGCCGCACGCGCACCGGCATCGGCCAGCACATCGCCGACAATCCACGCTGCCGCCGGATCAATCAGCTGCCGCGCCGCACCCGCCGGATCATCCTTGCGCAGCCTCATCGGTGACCAGCGGCCCAGGTTTGCCAGCGTGCGATAGGCATTTGCCTGTTGCATCAGCGTCACCTCGGCGGATCCAAGCGCCAGTGAGAAGCCGTAATAGGAACCATCCGCTTGCAGGCCGGTATAGCCCAAGTCCCACAAGCGGTCGCGGAACGGCTGCACGCCATCGAGCAGCAGCGCGCGAACAGCAGGCACGTTGAGCGAATTGG
>JANNZB010000312.1:0-5992 GCA_031410395.1 Novosphingobium sp. | reverse complement strand
ACGATGGCCGATCCGCTGCCCTATTACAGTGCTCAAATCACTGCGCTGGCACGGCTTGCCGGGGCGCATAAGGCGGGGCGGCTTGCGCCTGACCTTGATGCCCGGTTTCCGTTCGGTTCCCAAGGTGCGGCGGACCCGATCCGTTACAGCGAGGGCGAATTGCGCGCCGAACTCGAACACTGCTTCGTCTTTGCCCGCGATTGTGCGCAGATGTTGCCCGAAGCAGTCACAACGTCCGAATTTCTCGCCCAAATGCAGCGGGACGCTCTTCTCATCCGCGAACATGAGGTAACGATCCAGCGGGTGCTCACCGGCAACCTCGATATGATCGCGCTCTGCCACTGGAACGCGCATATCGACAATCTCTTTTTCTGGCGTGATGCGAGCGGGCTGCAATGCGGGCTGATCGATTGGGGGCGGGTCGGGCAAATCACCCTCGGATCGGTGTTGTGGGGCGGGCTGAGCGCCGCGCATCATGACATCTGGGACCTGCATTTGACCGCGCTGCTCGACCTGTTCGTCCACGAATATCACGAAGCGGGCGGACCCCTGATCGCGGCTGAGGATCTGGAGCGCCATCTGACGCTTCATATGGCGGCCATGGGCGTCGCACGGGTGCTTGCCTTTCCAGAGATCATCCGTTTTCGCTTGCCCGAAATCGCGGAACTCTCAGGCCGGAACGATGTGCGGCTGATGGCGGTCGATCCGGCCAGGAATTGCCTGCATGTCTATGTGAATTTCCTGCAATACTGGCGTCGGCGGGATTTTGGCGAACATATACGCAGGATACTATAGGCTACCTCGAAGAATTGCCTCTTCCCAATCCGGTCAGATTCTGATTCAAGGATGCTGAACCGCCGAGGGAGTTTGGGCAATGGACCAGCCGGGACTTTTTGGGGGCTGATATAGATAGGGTTACTTGAATTACTTGAACCACCAGTCCATCAGGGTGTCCTGCATACGCCCGACGGGACGGTAGTTGAAGCGCCATTCGCACTCCTTGATGAAGAGGTGGAAGGGCTGGTGCGGGACGCCGTTATAGCCTCTGAGGCGGCGCTTGGCCTGGTTCCAGAAGTTCTCGATTCCATTGATGTGATTGCGCTGGTCGGCGAACAGCTTCGAGTGGTTGATGCGCACGTGGTGGATACTCAGGGACGATCAATGGGAGCGTTTGCGCGAGTTTGTGCGGGTCGGACCGCAGGGCACGGTGTTCGGCAAGAACACAACAGCAGGCGCGATCAACATCACCACAAAGAAGCCGAGCTTCACCTTCGGGGCCGAGGAAGAACTTTCCTATGGCCAGCAGGGCTTCGTTCAGGGCAAGGCGTCGGTCACTGGACCACTTGCCGGGGATGTATTGGCGTTTCGCCTGTCCGGGCCCCTGACCCGGCGCGACGGCGTAATCTACAACACACGTTATTCCAAGTGGCAGAAAAACGTGCACAACGATGCGCTGCGCGGCCAGTTGCAGTTCACGCCCAGCGCAGACTTCAGCCTGCGGATCATCGTTGAATGGTCCAGCTTCAAGAACGAGTGCTGCAGACAGGTCTATGTCCGCGTTGCACCGACGCTGAAACCTGCCGCCCAGCAATATGCGGCACTGGCAGCAGGGGCGGTGCCGGGCGGATATGCGCCGCCCAGCCTCTACCCCTACGACCGTTTGACTGACATCGACGGTTCGCTGGGTGTCGATACCAATGAGGGCGGCGTGACTGCCATCACCGATTACAAAATCGGGACTACCACCATAACATCGATCAGCGCGTGGCGGTTCTGGAACTGGGATGCGGCGAATGATCGCGACTATACCGGCCTGCCGATACAGATCACCCAGCACATCCCATCGCGGCAGGATCAGTTCAGCCAGGAACTGCGGATAGCCTCGAACGTATCCGGTCCTGTCGAATATGTCGCGGGGCTATACTACTTCCGTCATAAGATCGTCGGTCACCCGATCAGCTTCTATGGCCCCTTGGCAACCTACTGGCTTTTGCCCGCTGGCCGCCCCGCCAATCTGCTTGACGCCTACCAGACCAATGGCACCACCGATTTCCGCACAGACAGCTACGCGGTGTTCGGCGAGGTGACTTGGCATCCAAGCCCAGATGTAGGATGTTCCTATTGTTCTCAGCGAACAACTCGATGATGGCTACGACCCTTCAGAATGCCCCCTAAACCGCAATTCCTTGACAACGATGTCGCGGCCGCCAAACCTCTGGTCATGAGAGAACGCATCCTCAGCGAGATAAGGCGCCTCGCAGAAAGCAACGGAGGCACCGCCCCCGGCAAAGCCATGTTTCATCGAGAAGCCGGAATCACTGAGAGCGACTGGTATGGGAAACTTTGGCTTCGTTGGAATGACGCCGTATCCGAGGCAGGCCTGACACCAAACAAAAAGCAGGAACGCATTTCCTCCGATCTGGTCTTGGACAAATATGCGGAGGTTTGTCGTCACTACGGCAAGCCCCCCTCGAGTGCTGAGCTTCGCTATTATGCAAGGGAAGCACTCGAATTCATCAGCCACAACACTTTCGCAAAACACTTCGGCAGTAAAGCGGCTTTGATCGTAGCTCTCCGGGATCGTGCAATTGAAAGGGGCGAGAACGATCTGGTCGCTATCCTGCCGAATGTAGAGGCGTCTCAGCCAACCTCAGCAGACCAAAATTCATGGGCGATTCTAGAGGGCTGGGTCTACCTTCTTCAGTCAGGCGGGCATTTCAAGATTGGCCGCAGTGATGAGCTGGAGAAGCGGGTAAAACAGATCAGCATTGCTCTCCCTGAGAAGGTTGAACTTGTCCACGCCATCCGAACCGACGATCCACCAGGAATCGAAGCCTACTGGCACCGACGCTTTGCAAACAAACGCGCCAATGGCGAATGGTTCAAACTGTCACCTGTAGATGTGAAGGCATTCAGGCAACGAAAATTCCAATAATGATTTTCGAAAGCCGATGTCCGCAATCGGGCCGTTCATCGTCCAGCCGCAATGGCGCATTTGTTGTGGATTGTGGACGTTCGCGAATACTGGTCGACTGCCGCTGATTGTAGACGAACCGGAACGGCCATTTTCGACCCCGCGATGCGGTTAGCTGCCGTCCAGACTAATTTTCTATTGCGACTGGATTGTCCCCTCGCTTGGCCACCAATCGCGATGTGCAGGGGTAAGCAGCTTGAAATATGCAAATTCGACAGGCACTGGCACATGCAGCCCGGCTTCGTGAAGTATCGGTGCATTCCCGATCACAACTCCTTTCGGTTCAACCTGAGTGCATTGGTCACCACGCTGACAGACGACAGCAACATGGCGGCAGCGGCGATCATCGGCGACAGCAGAATGCCGAATAGTGGATAGAGCAGTCCCGCTGCGACGGGAATACCGGCGGCATTGTAGACAAAGGCGAAGACCAGATTCTGGCGGATGTTCGACATTGTCGCCTGGCTCAATTTTCTGGCGCGGACGATACCCATGAGATCGCCCTTGAGCAGCGTCACGCCGGCGCTCTCGATCGCCACATCAGTGCCTGAACCCATGGCGATGCCGACATCGGCTGCGGCAAGCGCAGGGGCGTCGTTTACGCCATCCCCGGCCATGGCGACGATCCGGCCTTCGCGCTTCAGTCGCGCGACCACTGCGCTTTTCTGGTCGGGGAGGACATCAGCCTCGACTTCCTCGATCCCCAACCTGCGGGCGACAGCTTCTGCGGTGATGCGGTTGTCGCCGGTCAGCATAACCACGCGGATACTCTCGCGGCGCAGCGCGTCGAGCGCCTCGGCCGTGGTCGGCTTGACCGGATCGGCGATGGCGATTGCGCCGCCCGCCTGACCATCGATGCCGACGAAGATGGCCGTGGCACCCTCGCGGCGCAGATCGTCGGCAGCAGTAGTGAGAGCGGAGGTGTCGATGTTCTGCTCGGTCAGGAAACGCGCGTTGCCGAGCACGATGCGTTTACCCTCGACCGTACCAATGGCTCCGCGCCCGGTTGGCGAGTCGAAGTCGGCTACCTGCGCGACCGCAAGATTTCGCTCTTTTGCGGCCTCAACGATAGCATGCGCTAACGGGTGTTCGGATGCCTGCTCTACCGCAGCAGCAAGCCGGAGCACCTCGTCCTCGGAGCGCCCTTCAGCGGGAATGATCGTGGTGACCGCCGGGTGCCCCATGGTCAGCGTTCCCGTCTTGTCGACCACCAGCGTGTCGACCTTTTCCATCTGCTCAAGCGCTTCTGCGTTCTTGATCAACACGCCAAGTCCGGCGCCCCGGCCAACGCCGACCATAATCGACATTGGCGTGGCGAGGCCAAGTGCGCAGGGACAGGCAATGATCAGCACTGCAACCGCAGCGACAAGGCCATAGGCAAAGCGTGGCTCTGGCCCCCAGATGCTCCATCCCGCGAAGGCGAGCACTGCGATGCCGATCACCGCGGGGACAAACCATCCAGCAACCTGATCAGCCATACGCTGAATCGGTGCGCGCGAACGCTGCGCCTCAGCCACCATCTGGACGATCCGGGCGAGCATGGTGTCGCGCCCGACCTTGGTTGCTACGATCACCAGCGCTCCAGTCTGGTTGAGCGTGCCGCCGATCACCGTGTCACCCTTGGCTTTCGTGACCGGCATGGATTCGCCTGTGACCATCGACTCGTCGAGCGAGGAACGGCCATCTTCGACCGCGCCGTCAACCGGCACCTTCTCGCCGGGGCGCACGCGCAGGTGGTCACCGACGGCGATGGTCTCCAGACTGACCTCTTCATCGCTTCCGTCAGAAAGCAAACGGCGAGCCGTCTTGGGGGCGAGGCCGAGTAACGCTTTGATCGCGCCAGAGGTCCGTTCGCGGGCCCGCAGTTCGAGGACTTGCCCCAGCAGGACGAGGACGGTGATGACCGCAGCAGCTTCGAAATAAATAGCAACGCTGCCGTCGGCATTGCGGAATGCTGGCGGAAACAGGCCCGGCGCGAACGCGGCGACCATACTGTATGCCCACGCGACCCCGGTGCCCATGGCGATCAGAGTGAACATGTTGAGGTTGCGGGTTTTGAGCGAGGCCCATCCGCGCACGAAGAACGGCCAACCTGCCCAAAGCACGACAGGCGTTGCCAAGAATAGCTGAATCCAAGTTGACAGACTCATCGGCACGAGGTGATGGATCGCGGGAAAAATGTGCCCGCCCATTTCGAGAATGAAGACCGGAAGGGCCAGGAACAGACCGATCTTTAACCGGCGCGACATGTCAACGAGTTCCGCGCTGGGCCCGCTGTCAACGGCTGCCGTTTCGGGCTCAAGTGCCATGCCGCAAATCGGACATGAGCCGGGATGGTCTTGCCGCACCTCAGGGTGCATCGGGCAGGTCCAGATCGCCCCTGCCGGTGCGGCGACAGGTTTGCGCGCATCAAGATACTGTTCCGGGTTTGCGATAAACTTGGTTCGGCACCCGGCACTGCAGAAATGGTAGGGATGACCCGCATGCTCGGCGTGATGCACTGCCTTGGCCGGATCGACCGTCATACCGCACACCGGGTCTTGAACCGTTTCCGATTGGCTTTGGTCTTGATGGTGGTGTGCTTCCGCCGTCTTATCGTTCATCGATAGTTCCTATGATCTGGGAGCAGGATCGGAAGGCAAGGCCAAGGCTAGGCTGCTTGCGCGCGCTAGGGAAGCAATCGTTGCCACTCCCTGAAATTATCAGAACCAGCACCGACCAGTTGATCCGGTATATCCTGTCCAGTTAACTACGACGCGGCCATCTTGTTCAAGTGAACTGGCACTAATCGTCGGCTTTTCGAACCGCTTGAGGAGCCGACGCGTCACGTGAACCAACGGCAGCCATCAGGGAACTGATTTCAACCACGGCTTGACCGCCTTGTTGGCGAAAGCAGACCTCGCTGCGGATGACCGCTTTGTTGTCGTGTCCGGAAAGGCAGGTTTTGGGCCTGAAGAGCAGTAAGCGGCCATTCCTTCAGTCGCGGCGCTTACGGCGGCAGCCGCTGGCATAGCGGCC
>JANNZB010000311.1:0-3945 GCA_031410395.1 Novosphingobium sp. | reverse complement strand
CGAATTTCTCAAGCCCTTCTTTGTCGTCGCTCTGGCGTGGCTGCTGTCGCTCAAGGAGAAAGAGAAGGGACTTCCGGTGTTCCTCCTGTCGGGCGCCTTGCTCGGCTTTGTCGCGGTGTGCCTGATGCTTCAGCCCGATTTCGGATCGACCGTTCTGTTCGCGGGGGTCTGGTTCGTGCTGGTGTTGCTCTCGGGGATTGAGGTAAAGCGGATCGGGATGCTCGCCGGGGCCGGAATTGTCGGCATGATCGCGACCTATTTCCTCTATGACAACGCCCGCCACCGCATCGACAATTTCCTTGGCGGCGGCACTGCATTTGATCAGGTTGACCTTGCCCATCGCACACTGACAGCAGGCGGCTGGACCGGCACCGGATTGTGGCTCGGGATGAAAAAGCTCAACCTGCCCGAGGCGCATACTGACTACATCTTCTCGGTGATCGGCGAAGAATTTGGCCTGCTGGTTTGCCTGGTGATCGTGCTGCTTTATGTTGCCATTATCGCGCGGGTTTTGCTGCGACTTGTGGAGGAAGAGGACTTGTTCACCGTACTCGCCGCCACTGGCCTCACCGCGCAGCTTGGCGGGCAGGCGTTCATCAACATTCTCGTCAATGTCGGGCTGTTCCCCAGTAAAGGCATGACCCTGCCGCTGATTTCCTATGGTGGTTCCTCGACCATCGCACTGTGCATGGGGGTCGGCCTGCTGCTCGCGGTTACCCGGCGCAATCCCTTCCTCAGGCGCCAACCGTTCAAGATGCGCCATGCCGGAGCAATGTTGTGACCGCCGCGATCCGTCATTACGTCCTTGCCGCCGGGGGAACCGGCGGGCATCTGATCCCCGCCTTCGTTCTCGCCGAAGAACTGATGCGGCGCGGGCATCATGTCGCGCTGATCACCGATGCACGCGGCGCGCAGATCCCCGGTAAGCCCGAGGCACTGACCGCGCACGTCCTTCCCGCCGGGCGGATCGAAGGATTGAACCCGCTGAGCTGGGTGCGCGGTGCGCGGGCGATCATGGAAGGACGGCGCATGGCGCTGCGGCTGTTTGACTCGTTCCAGCCGAGCGCTGTGGTGGGCTTTGGCGGCTATCCCGCGCTTCCCGCTTTGCTCGCCGCAACATCGGCGAAAATCCCTACGGTTATCCACGAACAGAACGCGGTTTTGGGGCGGGTCAACCGCTTCCTTGCGGGGCGCGTTGATGCGATTGCCACTGCTTATAACCACGTTGAGCGGCTCGCAGCTAAGCTTGAACCCAAGGTTCACCTTGTCGGCAATCCGGTGCGCGCCGATGTGCTGTGGCTGCGCGAACAGCCATATCCCGCCTTCAGCGACGCTGGCTTGCTGCGCGTGCTGGTGACCGGCGGCAGTCAGGGCGCGCGGGTGCTGTCTGAGGTAGTGCCTGATGGCCTTTCGATGCTCCAGCCCGCGTTGCGCTCACGCCTTCAGGTGACTCAGCAATGCCGCCCAGAAGACATCGAAGCTGTGCGCGCGCGCTATGCCGGGCACGATATTCCCGCCGAACTGGGCACCTATTTTGAGGACATGGCCGAGCGGCTGGCCGACTCGCACTTGTTCATTGGACGGGCAGGGGCATCGACGATTGCCGAACTTAGCGCCGTTGGCCGTCCCGCAATCCTCATCCCGCTGCCGATCGCCACCGACGATCACCAGACCGCCAATTGCCGCGAGATGGTTGAGGCTGGCGGCGCTCGGGCGATGGGGCAGCCGATGATCACCGTTGATAACCCCTACCGCTACACCGGCGATAAACGGAACAACCTTCTCAAGGTTCAGTCTGACACTTTTCAAAAGATGTCGAAGGAACTGTGCACCCAAATTCAAGCGATTTCGCTTCATCCAGGCAGTCTCGCCAATGCCGCCCACGCGGCCTGGAATTGTGGCCATCCAAATGCGGCCGCTGACCTCGCTGATGTGGTCGAGAGCTTTGGCGGGGAACCGCTGATGGATGTGATCCGGCTGGGCGGCGCGGAAACCGCGCCCTCGGGCAAGCAAGCAATGGCGATGGAGCGGGGGGAATGATTGCTCTGGCATCCCGTCATCCCCGCGAAAGCGGGGACCGCTGGCCTCTAGGTCGGACTTTGGGCCCAGCGGTCCCCGGTCGAGCCGGGGACGACGCGTAATGAAAGGCGTAGGCACAGACATCGGCACGATCCACTTCGTCGGCATCGGCGGGATTGGCATGTCGGGCATCGCCGAGGTGATGCATAACCTTGGCTATACCGTGCAGGGCAGCGACATTGCCGAGGGCTATGTGGTCGAAGGCCTGCGCAAGCGCGGGATCACGGTGTTTATCGGCCATGAGGCGGAAAACGTCGGCGATGCGGCGGTTGTGGTCACTTCCACCGCCGTGCGCCGCACCAACCCTGAGGTTGCCTTCGCACTCGAACACCGCATTCCCGTGGTCCGCCGCGCGGAAATGCTGGCCGAACTGATGCGGCTCAAGAATACCGTTGCGGTGGCAGGAACCCACGGCAAAACCACCACCACATCGATGGTCGCGGCGCTGCTCGACGCCGGCGGAGTCGATCCGACGGTGATCAACGGCGGCATCATCAACAGCTATGGTTCGAACGCCCGGCTAGGCGCGAGCGACTGGATGGTGGTTGAGGCCGACGAGAGCGACGGTTCGTTCCTGCGGCTTGACGGCACGATTGCGGTGGTCACCAACATCGATCCCGAGCACCTTGATCACTACGGATCGTTTGACAGGGTGAAAGACGCCTTCGTCGAGTTCATTGAAAACGTTCCGTTCTATGGCGCAGCAGTGCTGTGCATCGATCACCCCGAAGTTCAGGCGATAATCCCCAAAGTCCGCGATCGCCGCGTTATTACCTACGGCTATTCCGCGCAGGCTGATGTGCGCGGAGAGGCTGTGACGCCATTCCCTGGCGGGAACCGCTTTACCGTGGTGCTGCGCGCACGCGATGGCTCGTTCCGGCGGATCGAAGATATTGAGTTGCCGATGCCCGGTCGACATAATGTGCAAAATGCGCTCGCTGCGGTGGCGGTGGCGGTTGAAATGGGGGTTTCCGACGAAATCATCCGCACCGGCTTTGCCAAGTTCGCCGGGGTCAAACGCCGGTTTACCAAGGTGGGTGAGGTTGCCATTGATTCTGGGGCCGTTGATTCTGGGGTCGTCACCATAATCGATGATTACGGCCACCACCCGGTTGAAATCCGCGCCGTCCTCGCCGCCGCGCGCGAAGGCGTGAAGGGCCGGGTAATCGCCGTGGTCCAGCCGCACCGTTTCACCCGTCTTCGCGATCATATGGAAGACTTCCAGGGCGCGTTTAATGATGCCGATGTGGTCTATGCCGCCCCGGTCTATCCAGCAGGCGAGCAGCCGATTGACGGCATTGACAGCGCCGCGATGATCGCCGGAACCAAGGCGCGCGGGCATCGCTCGGCGCAGGTTATCGCCGGGCCGGAGGCGCTGGCGGACGTGCTGGCGGAGACGATTGAGCCCGGTGACGTGATTGTTTGCCTTGGCGCTGGTGACATTACCAAGTGGGCTGCTGGGCTGGCTGATGCGATCAGAGCGCGGAGGGGAAAATGATGGCGCTCGACCTCCCCAGTGTAGTTGGAAAACTTACCCCTCAGGCCCCGCTCGCCCCGCTGGTCTGGTTCAAATCGGGCGGCGCAGCGGAATGGCTGTTCGAACCCAAAGACCTCGCCGACTTGCAACAATTCTTGCGCAGCCTTGATCCGGCAACGCCGGTAATGGCGCTGGGTCTCGGCTCCAACCTCATCGTCCGCGATGGCGGGGTTGCGGGCGTGGTTGTGCGGCTGGGCAAGGCATTTGCCAGCGTCGCGCCGCTCAATGAAACCACGCTAAACTGCGGCGGCGGGGCATCGGGAATTCTCGTGTCATCAACCGCGCGCGACAATGGCATTGCGGGCCTTGAATTCCTGCGCTCGATCCCC
>JANNZB010000310.1:0-6230 GCA_031410395.1 Novosphingobium sp. | reverse complement strand
CGCCGCGAGCGCCTCAGCCAGTTCACGCACCCCGCCCGCATCCTTTGAAAACCGCCCGCCCGGAGTGATCGCCACCTTACGGCTACCGTCGCCCACTATTTCATAGGCGAGTCCGACGCCATTCACTTCGATCTGCGGCATGGCGGCTTACCCTTGTTCAGTTTCCTGCTGCGATCATGCCTGCCGCCAGTTTGCGCAGAACATCAATTTTGACCTTGGAGCTGCCCGTTGTTTCGAGGTCGGCCTCCGCGACAAACAGCACCCGGCGGGGCACCTTATAGCTCGCGAGCTTCTTGCGGGCGAAGGCTTTGACATCATCCTCACTCACCGCCGCGCCATCGTGCAGAACCACGCAAGTCACAACCTGTTCGCCGAGCAATTCATCGGGAACGCCGACGCTCTTGGCCAATTTCAGGCCAGGGCAATCGCGAAGGTGGTCATCGATTTCTATTGGCGAAACATTGGCGCCGCCGGTCTTGATAATGTCATTCAGCCGCCCTTCCCAGAACAACCGGCCTTCGGCATCAAAGTAACCGCCATCGCCGCAGCGCAGAAAACCATCGCCATCGAGCGACTTGTCGAGCGGCACCCCGATATAGCCGAGCATCAGCGTCGGCCCTTTGACGGCAATCTCGCCGCGCTCACCCAGCGGCATCACCGCGCCGGTCATCGGATCGACAATCTTGATTGTCGATCCGGCGGTCGGCACACCGTGGCTATCCAGCGTTTCGGTTTCGGGAGTGTTGCCCGGATAGACCGAAATGAGCGTGAACGTCTCGGTGTTGCCATAGGCGTGGAAGGGTTCTTTCCAGTCGGTTTTCACGCTCGGGTGCCGCGCCAGCGGGGTATCCCGATCAATGTAGTGCAGGCGTGAAAGATCAACGCTACCATAGTTCGATGCGCCGACAAGCTGCGCCCACTGGTGCGGCCAGGCGAGGACCATGGTGCCTTTCTCTGCCTCCAGCAGATCGAGCGCTTCCTCCGCATCGAACCAGCGCTGCAGCAGCAGCGAGCCGCCTGAAGACAGCGTGCCGCCCAGCGCCATTGCAAAATTGCCCGACCAGAAAAAGCCATTGGCTGACCATGTGCGCGGGCTTGCCTTGATGTCGTACCACTGCGCCCAGCGCCACAGCTGAAGGCACACGCCGCGATGCGCGGAAAGGATGCCCTTCACTTTGCCAGTGGAACCAGAGGAGAAGAACAGCACACCGGGATCGCTGGGTGCAACTGCATCGCACCGCGCTTCTACCACAGCGGGATCGACAGAGCGCCCGGTTCCCAGGAATGTCGACCAGCCCTCAATCCCGCCCAGCCCCTCATCGCTGTCAATAATTGCAGCGTGGGTGAGGAAGGGAAACTTCTCGGAAGCGAGGCCGCCGGGCGAGGCCGATGCAATCGCAGGTTCGATCCCCACCAGCATATCGGCAAAGTCTTTCTTGAGCACCTTGCGCTCAAGCAGCAGCACCGAACATCCGCTCTCCTTGAGCACCACTTCGAGTTCGGCGGCGGTGAAAAAGGTCGAAATCGTCGCCGCCGTCCCGCCTGCCAACGCCGTGCCGAACACGCAGGAAAGGAATTCCAGCCGGTTGGTCGCCAGCACGCCAACTCGCGTACCCTTGCCGATGCCGCTAGCCACCAGCGCACGCGAAACTTCCATCGAACGGCTGAGCAGTTCGGCATAGGTCCAGCGCTGCACCGCGCCATCGATTTGGATTACCGCCGCCTCATTTGGGCCGAAACGCGCAGCCACTTCACGAATATAGCCGCCGAGCGTCAGCGCGCCGATCCCCGCTTCATCTTCAAGCGGAATACCCCGGGCAATTGACTGCCCGCTTTCCGCATCGACGATGTACGAGGAAGTGCTCATCAGCGGTTCACATCAACGACAACGCGTCCGCGCACCTTGCCGTCGATCAGATCAGCTGCGGCCTGCGGCACTTCTGAAAGCCCGATAACGCGTCCGCCGATCAGCGCGAGCTGTTCAGGCCCAAGATCGCGCGCGAGCCGGTCCCAGGCTGCCATGCGTGGGCCAATCGGGCAGTTGACGCTTTCAATCCCGAGCAGTGCCACACCGCGCAAAATGAACGGCATTACTGTAACCGGGAAATCTGCGCCTTGTGCCAGCCCGCAGGCGGTGACTGTGCCGCCATAGCGGGTCTGCGCGCAGGCATTGGCGAGCGTGAAGCTGCCAACCGAATCGACCACTCCGGCCCAGCGCTCGCGCTGCATTGGCCTGCCTTTTTCAGCCAATTCGGCGCGGTCAATGATTGTGGTCGCGCCGAGTTGCTTGAGGTAATCGCCTTCTGAAGCCTTGCCGGTTGCGGCAGCGACATTGAACCCGGCCTTGGCAAGCAGCGCAACTGCAACCGATCCTACGCCGCCGGTTGCACCAGTGACCAGCACTTCACCCTGATCGGGCGTGACGCC
The DNA here is from genome assembly GCA_031410395.1 of Novosphingobium sp. Lineage (GTDB taxonomy): Bacteria > Pseudomonadota > Alphaproteobacteria > Sphingomonadales > Sphingomonadaceae > Novosphingobium. Next base: position 3,803 of record JANNZB010000310.1, on the reverse strand, counting down.
GCGATCCATCAGCGCATTGACGCAGAGCGCGGCGGTGTAGCCCGCAGTGCCGATAGCCATCGCCTGCTGTGCGTTGAACGCTGAAGGCAGCTTGATTAGCCACTCGCCCTTGAGCCGCGCCTTCTGCGCAAGGCCGCCCCAGTGGCCTTCGCCCACGCCCCAGCCATTGAGCACCACAGCATCGCCCTTGGCAAAGGCGGGGTTGCTGCTCTCGCTCACCGTTCCGGCAAGATCAATGCCGGGAACCAGCGGCCACACACGGGCGATCGGGCTTTTGCCGGTGATTGCCAGACCATCTTTGTAGTTGAGCGTCGAATAGGCGACATCAATCGTCACATCGCCCTCAGGCAGCGCGCTTCCGTCAAGCTGCTTGAGGCCAACGGTTTGGCCGTCTTCCATCTTTTCTATGAGGATTGCAGAAAACATTGGTCGTCCTTATATGGTTGAGCCGCGGCCGCGCTGAAAACGCGCTAAGACGGCCCATCAGTGCGGGTGAAACTAGGTATCCGCAATGCCAAAATTGAGCGCTACTGCAAGGTCGATAGGCAGCCCGACTCCAACCTATCGCCGATGCGCTGTAGCTGGTGTTTCAGCCGCCCCGTGTCACCGGGATAAGCGCGCCGGTTATCGCCCGCGCTGCGGGTGAGGTTAGGAACAGGATCACATCGGCAATCGCGGCTGGCTGAACCCAGCTGGAGAAATCTTCGCCCGGCATATCTGCGCGGTTGGTCGGGGTGTCGATAATGCTGGGGAGCACGGCGTTGACGGTGATGCCCTGCCCCGCCAGCTCTTCGGCCAAGGCTTCGGTCAGCCGGTGGACGCCGGACTTTGACGCGGCATACGCACCCATGCCCATGCCCGCCTTGATCGCCGCGCCTGCGCCAATGCTGACAATGCGGCCTGCGCCAGACTTTGTCAGCGCCGGCAAGGCGAGTTTGGTGATCGTCGCGTTGCTAATCAGGTTCATCGATTGCATCCGCGCCCAGGCGTCGATCGAGCCGCCATCGAGCGTTTCCCAAGTGAACCCGCCCGCAACATTGACCAGCACGTCAATCCCGCCATGCGCGGCTGTGACCTTCTCAAGCGCAGCCTGCGTGGCCGCTGAATCGGCAAGATCAACCCCGCCGATATCGAGCGCGCCGTTGATCGGGCTGTGCGGCGCGGCAGCGAAGTCTATCCGCGCAACCTTGTCACCGGCAGCAGCGAAGGCCTCTGAAACCGCGTGGCCGAGAATACCAAATCCACCCGTGACAATAACTGAACGCGCCATTTCATAGTTCCCTATCAACCGAGCGCGGCGACTTCCGCCAGAACCCGTTCGGCATGCTCCTTCCGGCAGATCAGCAGGTCGGGCATGTAAACGTCCACCTGATTATAGACCAGCGGGCTGCCGTCAATCCGCGAACAATAGGCCATGGGCAAGTGCCACCGCGACCGGCGCGCACGAATCCCATTCATACTGGCCGCCCGAATGCAGATAGATATCTGCCTGTCCGAGCACGATGGCCATAGCCTTGGCCCCGGCAGAACCCATTGGCACCAGTTCCGCGCCCAGCTTTTCCGCGACCTCAGTAGCCTCGCGTGCAGGACGGGTACGGCTGACGACCATGCGGAGCACTTCCGGCGCGGGAGGAACCACACCTGGCTGATCGGTGCGGAGCACCACACCCATTCCCGGCAAACCAACCGCACCCATTACCGGCGTACCATCGACCGCAAGGCCGACATGCACCGCCCAGTCAGTCCGAGCCTCACCATATTCGCGCGTGCCATCGACAGGATCGACAATCCACACGCGGCTTTTGCCGAGCCGTTCGGCACTGTCTTTTTCCTCTTCGGAAAGCAGCCCGTCATCGGGCCGCTGTTCACGAAGCGCATGGACGAGGAACTGGTTGGCGGTCTGATCCCCCGCCTTGCCCAGCGCCTTGGGCGAGAACATCCCGCTCTCCCGCACGGTATTCAGCAGTTGCCCAGCCACATCTGCGAGGTGCGCGGCGAGTTCGGCGTCGGTCATGCTCATCGCTCAGTCCTTACTTCAGCGGCATCAATTGGCGGATGATGTGCGCCGCAGCTTCCTGCGGGGTCATTTCCGCCGTGTTGACCCGGATTTCCGGGTTCATCGGCGGCTCGTACGGACTGTCAATCCCGGTGAAGTTCTTGAGCTGTCCGGCCCGCGCCTTCTTATACAAGCCCTTTACATCGCGCGCCTCAGCCACGTCGAGCGGGGTATCGACGAATATCTCGATGAACTCACCGGCAGGCAGCAAAGCGCGCACCATTTCGCGCTCGGCCCGAAACGGCGAGATGAAGGCGGTGAGGACAATCAGCCCGGCATCAACCATCAGCTTCGCCACCTCACCTACACGGCGGATATTCTCGATGCGGTCAGCCTCGGTGAATCCCAGGTCCTTGTTGAGTCCGTGGCGCACATTATCGCCATCGAGCAGGAAAGTGTGGCGATTCATCAGGTTGAGCGACTTCTCGACCTCATTGGCGATGGTCGATTTGCCCGAGCCCGAAAGGCCAGTGAACCACAGCACCTTGGGCGTCTGGTTCTTGAGCCCCGCATGGTCAGCGCGGCTGATGTCCGTCGCCTGCCAATGCACGTTTTGCGCGCGGCGCAGGCTGAATTGCAGCATCCCTGCCGCAACCGTGGCATTGGTAATCTTGTCGATCAGGATGAACCCGCCAAGCGAACGGTTGTCGGCATAGGGTTCAAACACGATCGGTTTGTCAGTAGCCAGCTGGGCGACGCCAATAGCGTTCAGTTCCAGCGTCTTGACCGCAACGTGTTCCATCGTATTCACGTTCACCGCATGCTTGGGTTGCTGCACCGTGGCCGAAACCATCTGTGTGCCGATCTTGAGCCAATAGGCGCGGCCAACGTGCATCGGTTCGTCATTGAGCCAGACCAGCGTGGATTCAAACTGATCAGCCACCTGTGGCGGGGTATCGGCGATGGAAATCACATCCCCGCGTGAGCAATCGATTTCGTCAGCGAAACAGACGGTTACCGACTGGCCCGCAACCGCGCTTGGCTGATCACCATCCATCGTCACAACTTTGCTGACGGTGGAGGTCTTACCCGAAGGCAGCACCCGGATCGCATCGCCCGGCTTTACCGAACCCGTTGCGATCAGCCCCGAGAACCCGCGGAAATCAAGGTTCGGGCGGTTGACCCACTGCACCGGCATCCGGAACGGCTTGGCCTGATCTTCGGAAGTCAGAACTTCAACATTTTCAAGGTGTTCGACCAGATTAGGCCCCTTGTACCAAGGCGTATTGGCCGATGCGCCAATGATGTTGTCACCCTTGAAGCCAGAGATTGGCATCGCGGTGAAGTTTTCGATCCCGATGGACTTTGCGAACTCAGTGTAGTCAGCGACGATCTTGTCGAACACTTCCTGGCTGTAATCGACAAGGTCCATCTTGTTTACGGCGAGCACGATGTTCTTGATGCCGATCAGGTGGCAAAGGTAAGAATGCCGCCGCGTTTGCACCAGCACGCCTTTGCGCGCATCAATCAGGATGCAGGCCAAATCGGCGGTGGATGCGCCGGTGATCATGTTGCGGGTGTATTGCTCATGCCCCGGACATTCGGCGACGATGAACTTGCGCTTCTCGGTGTTGAAAAAGCGGTAGGCGACGTCGATGGTGATGCCCTGCTCGCGCTCTGCCGCAAGGCCGTCAACCAAGAGCGCGAAGTCGATTTCCTGCCCTTGCGTGCCGGACTTCTTGGAGTCGGCCGTCAGCGCGTCCAGCTGATCCTCGAAGATCATCTTGCTGTCATAGAGCAGCCGTCC
>JANNZB010000309.1:0-2040 GCA_031410395.1 Novosphingobium sp. | reverse complement strand
ATGGTTGACCGCGATCAGCGGCTTGCCTGCCGCGTGGGCCAGCGCCTTGCCCGTGACCAGCCCTACCATCACGCCGCCAATCAGCCCCGGCCCCGCCGTTGCCGCAATCGCATCCACATCAGCCAATGATTTGCCCGCATCGGCCAGCGCCGCCTCAATCAGCGGCACGATCACTTCCACATGCGCGCGCGCCGCGATTTCGGGCACCACGCCGCCATAGGGGCGATGCGCCGCTTCCTGTCCGGCCAGCCGGTGCGACAGGATAACGCGCTCGCTCGTCACCAGCGCCGCTGCGGTTTCGTCGCAACTCGATTCAATGCCAAGGATCAACGCCATCGGGCTTCCCTCTAGCCGCGCGGGCGGCTAGCACAAGCCGCTATGTCTCACCCCGATAAACCCTTGCGTCTCGGCACGCGCGCGTCTCCGCTGGCAATGGCGCAGGCGCATATGGTCAAGGCCGCTTTGTTGGCCGCGCATGGCTGGGCGGACGATGCTATTGAACTCGTGCCGGTGGTCGCGAGTGGGGACAAGGTTCAGGATCGCGCGCTGGCCGATGTGGGCGGCAAAGCCTTGTGGACCAAGGAACTTGATCAGTGGCTGGATAGCGGCGAGATCGATTTTGCCGTGCATTCGATGAAGGATGTGGAAACGATCCGCCCCGAAGCGTTCGTGATCGGCGCAATGCTGCCGCGCGCGGATGTGCGGGATCGGTTGTTGGGGGCGTCGTCGCTTGATGCCATTCCGCCGGGTGCAAAAGTGGGGACGAGCGCGCCCCGGCGCACGGCACAATTGCTGCGGATGCGGCCTGATCTGGAAATCACGCTGTTTCGGGGCAATGTCCAGACGCGGTTGAAGAAACTGGCGGACGGGGATGTCGCGGCGACGCTGCTGGCAGCAGCAGGGCTTGATCGGCTGGGCATGGGCGAACTGGGCACCGCGATCCCGGTCGATGTGATGCTTCCGGCACCCTCGCAAGGCGCAATAGGTGTCGAATGCCTTGCTGCGAACGCTGCCGTGCGGGACTGGCTGGCGGCGATTGATGATGGTGATACCCATCACTGCGTCGATGCCGAGCGTGCGCTGCTGGGGGCATTGTCTGCCGATTGCCGCTCGCCTGTCGCCGCACTGGCGGTGGGGGAAGAGCATAGTCTCTGGCTGCGCGCCAAGATTTATACATTGGATGGCAAAGAGATGGCGGAGGCCGAAACCCGCTGCGCTCTCGGCGATCTGGATGCCGCCCGTGCGCTGGGCGACCGGCTGCTCGAAGCTGCTTCCCCGGCGCTCAGGGCCACATTTGGATGACTCTGCCGCTGATCGTGCTGCGGCCAGAGCCGGGTGCGTCAGCAACCGTGGCGCGGGCACGGGATATGGGGCTGGCCGCAGTCGCGCATCCGCTGTTCGAAACACGACCGGTTTATTGGGATGCTGATGCACCTGAGGCTTATACCGGAATCCTGATGACCAGTGCCAACGCCGCGCGCCATGCGGGGGCAGGTCTGGCGCGCTATCTCCATCTGCCACTGTTCGCTGTGGGGTTGGCAACGGCAAGCGCCGCAGAAGCGGCCGGTTTCGCCTCGGTAGCCAGCGGAGACAGCGATGTTGCCCGCCTGCTTGCCAAGGTGGCGACGCTTGGAAAGCACAAGCTGCTCCATCTCTCGGGCGAGGATGTGACAGAGGTGGACGCCATTGGCATCGAGATTGACCGCCGCATCGTCTATCGCGCCGAGCCGCTGGCCCCGGACGCCGCGATGCTGGAAACGCTTGCAGCAGGGGGTGTCGCACTGGTGCATTCGCCCCGGGCGGCGGCGCGACTGGCGGAGATCGCGCCAGACAGGGCCGTGCTCTCCCTCGCTGCGATCAGCGCCCGCACGGCTGAGGCCGCAGGCACAGGCTGGCAAAGGGTTGCGGTGGCGGCGGTTCCGCGCGATGAGGCGCTTCTTGAAATCGCGGCCAGCTTGGCCCGCACCACACATACCGGGTTCTGAACAATGGAAAATGCGTACCCCTCCACAAAGCCGCGCTCCTGGCGGTTCCTGCTCG
>JANNZB010000308.1:0-3134 GCA_031410395.1 Novosphingobium sp. | reverse complement strand
CCGCTGGTGATTTCGGACCATGCTGACTGGACTGAGCTGACGGACACAATCCGCGAGTTGCGCCCATCCGAAACCTGGATCACCCACGGACGCACCGACGCGCTCACCCACTGGTGCGAGCTAAATCAATTGCGCGCACGGGCGCTCCACATGGTCGGCCGCGACGATGAGGATGAGGCATGAGGGCCTTCGCCGCGCTGCTCGACGCGCTGATCTACACCCGGTCACGCAATGACAAGCTGGTGCTGCTCGCCGACTATATGCAGGCCATGCCCGATCCGGATCGCGGCTGGGCGCTCGCGGCGTTGACTGGCGGGCTATCGTTCAGCGCGGTGAAATCGGCGGTAATTCGGGGAGTGGCGGCGACGCGGGTTGATCCTGTTCTGCTCAGCCTCAGCCGCGATTACGTGGGCGACAGTGCCGAAACGGTGGCGCTGATCTGGCCGCGTCAGGGCGCCGATGTGCCATCTGATGTGAGTCTGTCGGAGGTTGTGGATACCTTCGCTGGGCTGAGCCGAGCAAATGCCGCCGCGACAATCGAGGCCTATCTTGACCGGTTCGATGCGAACGAGCGCTACGCCTTCCTCAAGCTGGCAACCGGCGCGCTGCGGGTGGGGATTTCCGCGCGGTTAGCCAAGACGGGGTTTGCCCAAGCCTTTGGCGTATCGGTCGATGAGGTGGAAGAACTGTGGCACGCGATGCAGCCGCCCTTTACCGAACTGTTTGCCTGGGCGGAAGGCAAAGGCCCGCGCCCCGATCTGGCCGAGCGGGCGTTTTTCCGCCCGTTCATGCTCGCCCATCCGCTCGAAGGAACGCTGGCCAATTACGGTGACTATGCTGCTGAGTGGAAATGGGACGGCATCCGCGTGCAGGTTGCCGGCGCAGGCGGCGAGGTGCGGCTGTTCAGCCGGGGGGCGGAGGATATTTCGCACAGCTTCCCGGAAGTTGTGCAGGCGTTTGACCAGCACGGCGTGGTCGATGGTGAACTGCTGGTGCGCGGTGACGGCCAGGGCCACGCCGACAAGGGCGGCGAGGCGGGAAGTTTCAACGCTTTGCAACAACGGCTCGGGCGCAAGGTGGTGCCCAAAGCCATACTCGAAAGCGCGCCCGCGTTCGTGCGGCTTTACGATATCCTGTTCGATGGGGATCGCGATGTCCGCGCCCTGCCGTGGACCGATCGGCGGTCGATCCTTGAGCGGTTTGCTGCCCAGCTTCCGCCATCGCACTTCGACATATCGCCGGTTATCAATGCGCCCGAATGGGAGACGCTTGTCGCGCTACGTGAGACTGCGCGCAATGCCAACATCGAAGGGGTGATGCTCAAACGCCGTGACAGTACTTACGTTACCGGGCGCGTCACCGGGCTGTGGTACAAGTGGAAACGCGATCCGCTCACCGCCGATTGTGTGATGATGTATGCCCAGCGCGGCAGCGGCAAACGATCATCGTTCTATTCGGATTTCACCTTTGGCTGCTGGACCGATGAGGGCGTATTACTGCCCGTTGGCAAGGCCTATACCGGTTTCACCGATGCCGAGCTGAAGATGCTCGATCAATTTGTCCGCAGCAAAACCATCAACCGCTTCGGCCCGGTGCGCGAGGTGGAAAAGTCGCTCGTGCTGGAAGTTGCCTTTGATGCAATCCAGTCCAGCACCCGCCACAAATCCGGGCTCGCAATGCGTTTCCCGCGCATCAAACGCATCCGCACCGATAAACCGGCTGCCGAGGCCGATCGGATCGCCACTCTGCGTGCGATGATCGTTTGAGATTGCTGCGATAATTTTGGACCCTACGGAACAATTTCTGCTATAGGGTCCGTTCGCGGGAAGGGGCGACTTATGCGCGCGGTTCGGTTGGTTTTGGCGATCACGCTATTGATCGGCGCGCATCACCTTGCGGCGCAAGATGTAGCGCAGGTACCCCCGCCGGCGCCTGCCGCCGCTGCGACTCCGCCAAGCGCGAGCGACCCAGACGATGTCGATCCGCGGGCGCGTGAGGACACAGACGACGGCAAGAAATCGACGCTGGATCCATGCTACGATGACTGGCGCTGCCCCGATCCGCTGGCTGGTGAGGGCAGCATTACCGCCGCCGATTACAGCATCCATGCGCCAGATTACAGGCCTCCGGCATTCAAAAGTAGCGTGACTATTCGGCGGTGCGTGAAGCAGCGCGGCGGCAAAAACAAATGCTTCACCTTAATACGCCGCCAGGTTCGCATGGCGCGGGGGTTCACGCCAAAACCGGGGGCTGCACCGTGGCAGGTGCAATTGCAGCGCCCCGCACAGTTGCTCAAGGTTACCCGGCGCACGCTCGATTGGGAGGACCGGCTTGAGTGTGGTGGCTCGTTGATCGCCTGGGGCTGGGTGGTTACCGCCGCGCACTGCATTGATGATCTGGGGGCGAATATCAAAGATGCAGGTTACCGCATCCGGCTGGGGGTCTCGAATATCCAGGCCGGTGTTGAAGGCGCAAGTTACAAGATTGTCGATGCGGTGGTGTCGCCCAAATATGATGACAAGGGCTATTTCAGCGATATCGCGCTGATCCACTTTGCTGCCGACGAGCAAACCGACCGATCAAAGCGCGCCTGGGTGCAGCTGATCACCGTCGATCCGCAGCCGCCCTGGTTTGATCGCGGGGCGGGGTCGCATGCCTATTTCTATGGCTGGGGGCAGACCGAGGCGAAAAGGCCGTCGGCGATGCTGCAGATGGGAGTGGTAGCGCTGCAACCCTCGGCCAGATGCGCGCGAAGCACCATTGCCCTGTGTGCGAGCGGTGTGGGGTCAAATTGGGCGGCGCAGTGCCACGGCGATAGCGGCGGTCCGCTGGTGGTGTTCGAAAACAAGGTCCCGACGCTGATCGGAATAGTGAGCCACAATGTTGGCAAGGTGGAATGCGGAAGCAACAAGGCCCCCGGCGTATTCACCCGCATCGCCCCCTTCAAGACCTGGATTGAACAGCACACCGGGCCTTTACCGAAGCCCAGACCGGCGGCGAACGCGCCCTAACTCAGCCTTCCGTTCACACAACGCTGCGATCCCCTGCCGCTGTCCTGCCATTCGGGATCAAGCGAAGTCCAGTCCTTGGGATATTGCTTTCGGGTAACTCCTTGTTCATCGCCAAATTCGCCT
>JANNZB010000307.1:0-2466 GCA_031410395.1 Novosphingobium sp. | reverse complement strand
CAGCGTTGCGCTCAACGTCAATTCTGCGGTCACAACCACGGCGGCAGGCAGCACAGCAGTTTCCGCGGCAATCTCTGGCGGTGGCGCTGGTACCAGTCTTCGTAGTCATTAGACTGCCCGCGCACATGGACCATAGCGTTGATCGAACCAGACCCTCCCACAACCTTGCCGCGCGGCCAATAGGAGCTGCGCCCAACCAGCCCCGCCACCGGCGCGGTATCGTACATCCAGTTCACACGGCGGTCGAAAAAGGTCCGGCCATAACCAATCGGCAACTGGATCCACACCGTTCGGTCGGAACCCCCAGCCTCAAGCAGCAGCACGGTTGTCTTGCCATCAGCGGCCAAGCGACTGGCAAGCACGCAGCCCGCCGTGCCGGCTCCAACAATCACATAATCAAATTCGTCCATCAGCGAACCGGGTCCTGGGTCATTTCCAGGTGCAGCATCGACTCGTTGTAGGGGTTTGCCAGCGCTACGGCCTCGTCGAGCTCTACGCCCAGCCCAAAGGCAGTAGAAGGGATCACGTGGCCGTCCTCGAACTGCATCGGTGCCTTGAGGATTTCGCTATGAAACCCGCCCCAATCCTCAATGCTCTCAAGAATGAGGAAATTTGGTGAACAGGTCGCCAGTTGGACATTTGCTGCCCCGACGATTGGTCCGCAATAGAGATGCGGGGCGATCTGCACGTGATGCACTTCTGCCATTCCGGCAATTTTCTTGGCTTCCAGCAAACCACCGACCCGGCCAAGGTTCATCTGCAAAATCGCCGCACTGCCAGCCGCGAGCAGCCGGGCGAAATCATATTTGGTCGCCAACCGTTCCCCCGCCGCGATCGGAATCGAGGTCGCCCGTGCGACCTTTGCCATTTCCTCTGGTGCGTCGGGCGGCACCGGTTCTTCGAGCCAAAGCGGATCAAATTGTTCAAGCCGCTTGGCGAGCCGGATCGCGCCGGCAGCGGTCATCTGGCCATGCGTGCCAAATAGCAGGTCAGCCCGGATGCCGACAGCTTCGCGCATTTTACGGCAAAAGCGCTCAGACAGATCGTGTGCTTCAAGCGACAGCTGCCTTCCGTCAAAGGCGGAATATGGCCCCGCAGGATCGAACTTGAGCGCCGTGAAGCCCATGTCGAGATAAAGCTGGGCACGTTCGGCGGCGAGATCAGGATCGCAGTAGACGTCGCTCTGGTCACCTGGCCGCGGGTAGATATACGTGTAGGCCCGAAGGCGCTCATGCACCTGCCCACCAAGCAGATTGTACACTGGCTGGCTTGCGGCCTTGCCGACAATGTCCCAACAGGCCATCTCGATCGCGCTCAGAACCCCCATCAGGCTCAGATCCGGGTGCTGAGTGAAGCCGCTCGAATAGACCCGCCGCCACAGTGCTTCGATGTTATGCGGATCGCGCCCCTCGGCATATCGTGCGTAAACATCCTCGATCATTTTCGCGACCAGATGAGGATCGAACGGCACGCAATAGGCCTCTCCCACGCCGCTGATGCCACAGGCGGTGGTCAGTTTGACGAAGACGAAGTAGCGCCCGCCAAAATGTGGAGGCGGGTTGCCGACCACGTAGGTCTGGATTCCGGCCAGCTTCACGCCGGATTGAATCCATTGATAACTTTGACCTCCAGAAAGTCGTGCAGCCCGAACGCGCCCCACTCACGGCCATTCCCGGATTGCTTGTAGCCGCCGAATGGCGAACAATAGTCCTGCCCTGCTCCGTTGATCGAAACGCTGCCTGAGCGCATTTGCCCTGCGACCCGGCGCGCACGCTCAAGGTCTGTGCTCTGGATGTAGCTGGCCAGCCCAAAGGGCGTGTCGTTGGCGATCATGATAGCCTCTGCCTCGTCTGCGAATGGAATCATCGATAGCACCGGGCCAAATATTTCCTCGCGGGCAATGGTCATCTGATTGGTGACATCGGCAAAGACTGTGGGTTTGACGTAGTACCCCCGGTTAAAACCATCGGCGCGTCCTGTGCCGCCCGCGACGAGCCTGGCGCCTTCATCGATGCCCACCTGAATCAGGCGCTGGATCTTGTCATACTGGGCCTTGCTGACCACTGGTCCCAGATGCCGTCCTGGTTCCGCTGGATCGCCCAGCGCAACCTTGTTTGCCACTTGCACTGCAATCAAAGCCGCTTGTTGATAGGCCGACGCTTCAACCAACATCCGCGTTGGCGCGTTGCAGGATTGACCGGTGTTACTGAAGCAATGCAGCACCCCTCGGGTCACAGCAGCTTCCAGTCCGTCATCAGCAAACACGATGTTGGCCGACTTGCCGCCTAGCTCCTGCGACACCCGCTTTACCGTATCGGCGGCCGATTTCGCTACCTGGATACCGGCCCCAGTCGACCCAGTGAACGAAACCATATCGACCTGCGGGTGGCCGGTGAGGGCATCCCCGATCATTGGACCAGTACCATGGAGCATGTTGAACACGCCCGCCGGGAAACCGGCCTCATC
>JANNZB010000306.1:0-1810 GCA_031410395.1 Novosphingobium sp. | reverse complement strand
CTGTTTTGCACGCCTGTCGTCAACCTGTTCCCGAAGCGTCTGGATCCGATCTCGCTTCTCGACCGGTTTACGGAGTGGCACGTTGTTCCTGATCGTACGAAGCCGCTGGCTTTTGAGGTTTACCAGATTCAGGAAGTGATCGGCTCCGGCTCGGACGCGGACGATCTTCAGGAATTTAAGCCGTTCTATTTTGCCCGCGATGAGGATCTGGAATCGGCGGCCTACTACAGCGTGAATCGTGTGCCCCGTATGCTCTCAGAGAAGGAAAAACGCCGCGGAGTCTCCGTATCCAGCTATGGAGGGAGTGATGTTTTTGTGTCATTGGTGGATGCAAAATCCGCTCCATTCCGCCGTGAACTCCAACATCTCAACATCTCGGCCTTGTGTACGAACCGTCACCTTCCGATCCAGTTGACGAAAGGATCGGAAAAAGGGGATTTTTCCCTCGACCTGTTTGCTCCGGTCACTGCGGTGCGTTGTCTCGTGGGCCCCACCGCGCCTTTGCCGGCACATACGGGAGGGGAGGTCGCATGGCGGACGATCAGCCATCTTTCGTTGAACTATCTTTCATTGTTTGACAAGTCCGATGACAATGGCGTGAGCATCGGTGCGGAAGGATTGAAGGAATTGCTCAAACTTTATTGCGATGAAAATGATCACGTGAAACGCAAACAGATCGAGGGCGTTCGCTCGACGGAGTCGCGACCGATCCTGCGGAGGCTCGCGACGTCCGGGCCGATTACCTTTGCGCGCGGACTTGAGGTCACTGTTATTTTCGATGAACAAGCATTTGAGGGCAGTGGCATCTTTGTGCTGGGGTCGATCCTCGATCGATTCTTTGCGCTCTTTCTTGGCGAGCTTGGTGTAGCCCCAGTTGGCGAGAAGTCGATAGTGCAGCCAATACTGATTGATGGCGCCCAACTCATGCTTGAGGGCATCGTTCAGGACATCGATAACGGCTTTATTGCCCTTCATTCCTTGTATTCCCCATCTCCGTGACCAAGATCAGCGCGTACTATGTCTCAGTCATGCGTGTCAGTCCACAGTCTCGAGGCTGAAGGTTTGAGGGGTAGGCGCTTCAAAGGCGGGCGCGGAGAGTTGACCCGGCGCGACGGTGCTTTCGGTGGTAGAATTATCTTCTGCGATGGCCGGGTCGGCGAACGGACACACCCCGTTGTTGGCCACCGTGCAGACGTTGCGGGTGTGAATGATGTTGGTGGCCAGAGACAAGCAACCACCGCAGCGCGGACGTTTGCCGAGGGCTTTGTAGACGGTAACAGGCGTAATGAGCTGCCATGGATCGGCGTCGCTCAGCGCGTTGGCGGCCCGTTCGATGTCACGGTGATCAATCCGGTTGCAATGACACACAATCATCGTCTGGAATTGCCTTGTCAGATCTAGTGAAAAAGTTGACCGGAGCGCGACAGTGTCGCCGGTGCAGCAACGATCGACGCTGGCGACAGGATATGATCGAGGCTGGTCAACTGGTCGGCAAACCCCTGGGCCTGCTCGATGACGTCGTCGATCAGGGAGCACTCGACAAGAGCGAAGGCACAGGCACGCAAAGCGGGGCAGGTTTGATGCTGGCAAGCGGCGATCATCGAGATCGCCACACATTCATCGCGGCAGAAACCGGCACAGGCGCGGGGATGGACTTCGATGCAGCGGCGGCCGTCACGGCTCAATGCGCCCACCCAACCCGACAAGCCGGTGATGGCAGCCTTGCCACCAACAATTCCAAACACGCCCGAGTAAAGCTCCCACGCCCGTTCCCAGCAAGCCAGGTCGCCACTCGTGCGGCCGAGCATCC
>JANNZB010000305.1:0-4987 GCA_031410395.1 Novosphingobium sp. | reverse complement strand
TGGGCGAGCAGGCCGCGCGCAATCTGCTGAGCCTGCAGGACAATCTACCGCCGGTGCCCTTCGCCCTGATCGAGGCCGAAGTCGCGGCGAGTTTTGGCAAGCCAATCTCCAGCATGTTCGTTTCTATCGATCCGGTTGCAGTCGGCTCTGCCTCGGTGGCGCAGGTCCACAAGGCGGTGACCACCGATGGCCGCAGCGTTGCTGTCAAGGTTCTCCGCCCCGGCATCCGCGAGCGTTTTGCCCGCGATCTCGACACTTACGAGTGGGCTGCTGCGCAACTTGAAGGGCTGGGCGGTGAGGCAGCCCGGCTGCGTCCGCGTGCGGTGATTGCCAATTTCAAACGCTGGACCTTGCGTGAGCTTGATTTGCGGCGCGAGGCGGCCTCGGCCTCAGAGCTCGCCGAGGCTATGGCGAGCTTCGCCAAATTCCGCGTACCCGCCGTAGATTGGGATCGCACCAGCGGTTCGGTAATGACGATTGACTGGATCGACGGCACCAAGATCAGCGATATCGCGGCGCTGAAAGATGCTGGACACGATCTTCAAGACCTTGCTTCGCGGCTGGTGCTGGCGTTCCTTACCCAAGCGATTTCGGCGGGATTCTTCCATGCCGATATGCACCAGGGCAACCTGTTTGTCGAAAGCGACGGCACGATTGTCGCGATCGATTTCGGCATCATGGGGCGGATTGATAGGCGCGCGCGGGTGTGGCTGGCGGAAATCCTTTATGGGCTGACCACCGGCAATTACCGCCGCGTCGCCGAGATTCATTTTGAAGCGCAATATGTTCCCGCGCACCATTCGGTCGATGAATTCGCCACGGCCCTGCGCGCGGTGGGCGAGCCGATGCGCGGCAAACCGGTGTCTGAATTGTCGGTGGGCGCAATGCTCGACGGGCTGTTCGCGATAACCCGCGATTTCGATATGGCGGTCCAGCCGCATCTGCTGTTGCTGCAAAAAACCATGGTCATGGTTGAAGGGCTCGCAACATCACTGAACCCCGGGATCAATATGTGGGACATCTCCAGTCCCTTTGTTACGCGCTGGATTCGTGATGAATTGGGGCCGGAATCTCTGCTGGCTGACCGGGCTCGCAAGGATATTGAAACCATAATGCGGCTACCAGAGCTTGTACGGAGGATCGAGGACCAGTTCCCGGCTCGCGGGGGTGCCCCTCAAGAGGCACCGTTGCCGCAGGTTGAACTGGTTTGGGATCGCCGGAGAAATGGTTGGGGATGGGCGCGTTATCTGGCGGCGATGCTGGCAGGCGGGGCCTTGGTATGGATGGGCATGCAGTGGGGGTTGATGCGGGGGATAATGGGCTGAACGCCCAATCGGCGCCCAAGTTGATTGGGCTGCCATGGGATCGCTATGCCGCGTGGCCGCAGGGGCTGGCGCGGCTGGCGCTCGTACTGCTCGCATTGTTTATGGTGCTTGCCGCCTGGGCGCCGGGAATGCCGGCCAAGCCCAGCGAAGTTCCGAGCGTTCATCCGCCTATCGCCACCGTAACTTCGGGCGCGGCACATGGGTCATCAGGCGCAACTGCTATTCTTGGCGATGACGGCAAGGATAACGACCTGCGGCTCTACCGGCTGGTGATCGAACGGGTGAAGCGCGGCGATAATTACTATGTCGCAGCCACTGAATCGCAGCGCGCAAACGACTACCCGGTTGCGCCGGGGCTGACGGTTCGGTTGCCGACGCTGGCCTACGCCAGCGTTTTCCTTGGGCCGATTGGCGTAGCGATTGTCGCGCTGATCTTGCTGGCGGCGGTATTGCTGGCGATGCACCGCCGGTTTTCCGCCGAGCCGGGCGGTGAGACATTCCGATTGTTCGGCGTGGTGCTGCTGTTTGTTGGCCTCGCGACTTCCACCCATCCCAGCTATCTGGTGCTCCACGAGGTTTGGGCGGCGGAGTTTCTGGCGCTGGCGTTCGCGCTGCACCAACCGGGACACGGCAAGTGGCTGGGCGCGCTGATTGCCGCTGCTGCAGCGCTCGCCGTGCGGGAAACCGCCCTGCCGTTTGTTTTGCTGATGGGCGCGTGGGCGCTGTGGCACCGGCGCTGGCGGGAAGGTGCGGCTTGGGCGCTGCTGGTGGCGGCTTTCGCGATTGCGCTATCCATCCACGTTCACCTTGCCGAGGCGCAGATCAGGCCGGGCGATCCGATTTCGCCTTCGTGGCTGGTCATGGGAGGATTACAGGGCTTTCTCTATAAGGTGATCAATTCGAGCAGCCTTAATATGCTGCCCACGGTGATCGCCGGGCCAGCGGTGATCCTCGCGCTGTTCGGCTGGACCGGGTGGAAGAGCGCGATGGGCAATTTCGCCAGCCTGCTGACCTTTGGCTATGCGCTCGCCTTTATGATCGCCGGGCGGGATAACAATTTCTACTGGGGAGTAATCATCACGCCGATCCTGTTCATGGGTCTGGCGGTGACGCCGTTCGCGGTGAAATCGTTGTGGCATCGGGCATTGGGGCAGCGTGCCGGGGAGGCACCCGTTCATGGTTGAATCTGCGCAGCCTCCAGCATGGAACCGGTTCGCCCACTGGCAGCGCTTGCCCGCGCGAGTGGCCTTGGCAGTATTGCTGGCGATGCTTGTTCTATCAGCAGTTACCCCGATAGTATCGAGCGAGGGGGTGCACACCTCGCTGATTTCTGATGGCAAGATCGTGATCAAGGACAAGCACGAGCGCGATGACGATCTTCGCCTTTATGACCGTATCACCGCTCGGCTGCGCCAAGGAGAAAACTATTATCAGGCCGTCGCCATCGAGCACCGCGCTGCGCATTACCCCTTGCGTCCCGGCCTCTCGGTTCGCCTGCCAACACTGGCGCTGATCGAGGCGCAGATGCCGCCGCCCGTTGATCCTGCAAAGGGCGGCACGGTCGAAGCGCTGATTGCCGCCGCGCTGGTGATCGCCATAATGATCGCATGGTGGCGCAGGTTGGGTGCCGAGCCGGGCATGCTGCAACTGCGGCCCTATGCCGCGGCGGCGCTGTTCGCCGGGGTTCAGATTGGCACAATTGGTTATTTCTTCGTGCTGCACGAACTGTGGGCCGGGGCTCTGCTGGCGCTGGCGATGGCACTGCACCGGCCTGAGCATGGAAAATGGAGAGGCGCGCTGATCGCCGTCGCCGCAGCGCTTGCCATCCGTGAACATGCCCTGCCATTTGCCCTGCTGATGGTAGCTTTTGCGGCGTGGCACCGGCGCTGGCGTGAGGCTGCTGCGTGGACGGCGCTGGTGCTGGTGTTTTTTGCAGTGATGGCCTGGCACCTGCATATTGTCGCCGGGCTGACCCATCCTGACGATCCGCAAGGGGCATCGTGGATGACCCTGCGCGGCTTATCGGGCTGGATGTCGATGATCGTGCTGTCGAGCAACCTGCGCTTCCTGCCGACTTACCTTGCAGGGCCGCTGCTCATGCTGATGGTGTTCGGCTGGGCGGGCTGGCGCACCAGCCTTGGCGCCTTCGCGACACTGCTGTTCCTTGGCTATGGCCTTGCCTTCATGATCGCCGGGCGGCCCGATAACTGGTACTGGGGGATGACCGTGGCACCGGCGATGTGGGTCGGGCTGGCGCTGGTGCCATCGGCCGCGAAGGGGCTGTGGGGTGCGGCGTTCGGCAACACCCCGCTTGCAAGTTCCCCGCGCTTAGAGCAGGTCTAAGCCAATGTTCTGTCCCCGAATCCTGCTGATCGTCGGCGGCGGTATCTCGGCCTACAAGGCTTGCGAGCTGGTGCGGCTGATCCGCAAGGGCGGCGGTTCAGTCACATGCGTGCTTACCGAAGGCGGTTCGCAATTCGTCACCGCGATGAGCCTTGCGGCTTTGTCCGAAAACGCCGTGCACACCACCCTGTGGGATCTGCGCAACGAAAGCGAGATGGGGCACATCCGCCTCAGCCGCGAATCCGATCTGGTGGTGGTCTGCCCGGCAACCGCCGATCTGCTGGCGCGGATGGCGGCGGGCATTGCCGATGATCTGGCGACCACGCTGATGCTGGCAACCGACAAGCCGGTGATGGCCGTCCCGGCGATGAACGTGCGGATGTGGCAGCACGCCGCGACCCAGCGCAATGTCATCACGCTGCGCGAGGCGGGCTGTCTGGTGCTCGATCCCGATGAGGGCGAGATGGCCTGTGGTGAATTCGGCCCCGGACGTTTGCCCGAACCAGCGGCGATCTGGGATCACATCGAGCATCTGTTTACCGGGCCTGATGCCCTGCCAATGCTTGGACCAGTTCAGGGCGACGAAGACCACGACGCTGAAGGGGGCGGCATGGACATTGCCGGGATGATGGGATCGTTGATTGCGCGCAGCAGCACGCGCAAGGCCCCTTCGCTCGATGATGACGCCAGCTTTGATGATATCTATCTTTCGGAAACCACCGATTTTGTCCCGCCCGAAGTGCCCATTCCGGGAATGGAGCAAGTGCCGGTTCCGGCCAGCGCTGGGGCAACCGCGCGCAAAGGCAAGGCGAAAGCTGCCCCGCCCACCGATCCGCAGGCGATCAACCATACGGTTACGGATCGCCAGTCAGCGCCGCAGCCGATCGCCGGTGATCTGCAGCCGGTGGTGGTAGAAGGCGGCGATTGGGGCGCTGATCCGCTTCCGGGCGGTGGCTCGCTGCAGGGCAAACATGTGCTGATTACCGCCGGGCCGACGCACGAACCGATTGATCCGGTGCGCTACATCGCCAACCGTTCATCGGGCAAACAGGGCTATGCGATTGCCGCTGCCGCCGCACGGCTGGGCGCGCAGGTGACTCTGGTTTCGGGGCCAGTGAATCTCAAAACCCCGCCCGGCGTTGACCGGATTGATGTTGAAACCGCGCAGGAAATGGCCGCTGCAGTCAAGGAGGCCTTGCCAGCCGATTGCGCGATCATGGTTGCTGCTGTGGCTGACTGGCGATCAAAGGATGTGTCCGCAGGCAAGATTAAAAAGCGCGGCTCAGCACCGCCGGTGCTGCTGCTGACCGAGAACCCCG
>JANNZB010000304.1:0-5822 GCA_031410395.1 Novosphingobium sp. | reverse complement strand
GATAGGCGCGCGCCGGATCGTCTGCACTCGCCTTGCCCGCCATCAGTGCAGCGCCCTGGGCGAAGCAATTGCTCAGCAGGATGCGGTGGTGCGCGGGGTCTAGCGCGTCGCCGGGCTGGATCGCGGCGATGAAATCGACTGGTAGGAGCACTGTGCCTTGATGGAGAAGTTGGAACACCGCGTGCTGGCCATCGGTGCCCACCCCACCCCAGGTGATCGGCGCCGTGGGGCCGGAGACGGGCTGGCCTTCCAGCGTCACCCGCTTGCCGTTCGATTCCATTTCAAGCTGCTGGAGATAACTCGGCAACAGCCGCAGCCGTTCGTCATAGGCGAAAACCGCGCGGGTCTGGCAGCCGCGCAGGCGGGTGTAGAGTTGATCGCCCATAGCGGCCCGCAGTGGCAGGTTGGCAAAACCCTCCGCCTCAAGGAAATGCCGGTCCATTGCCGCCGCGCCATCGAGGAACGCCGCAAATTCATCCCAGCCAACCGCCAGCGCAATCGGGAAGCCGATCGACGACCACAGCGAATAGCGCCCGCCAACGCTTTCGGAAAACGGCAGCACGCGGGTTTCATCAACCCCCCATTCGACAGCCTTTTCCGGAAAAGCGGTGAGCGCGATGACCCGGCCATAGGCGTCGGCAACCCCGCCCTCGGTCAGCCATGCCAGTGCAGATGCGCCGTTGGTCATTGTCTCGGTGGTGGTGAAAGTTTTGGAGGCGATCGCCACCAGCGTGGTCGCCGGATCGCAGGCGGCAAAGGCGGCCTCGAGCGCGCAGCCATCGATGTTCGAGACGACGTGCACGTCCACCATCGCACCGTCGCGCGTCAGGGCGTCTATCGCCAGCGCAGGGCCCAGCGCCGATCCGCCGATGCCAATGTGGATAAGGTGCTTGACCTCACCCAGCACGCCGCCATGGATCGCCTGAACCAGCGCGCGCATCCGGGCGTGATAGGAGCCTGCCTCATCCACTGCCGCAGCGCTGCCGACACCGCGCTGCGCAGTATGCTCAACCGCGCGGTGTTCAGTAACGTTGATCTTCTCACCAGCGAACAGCGCAGCACGGCGTGCATCAAACCCGCAAGCATCGGCCAGCGCGTTGAAGCCTGCGACATACCCATCATCAAGATGCGTCTTCGACCAGTCAAACCGGATCGCCCCGCCGGGTAGATCGAGCGTGGCGGTATAGATGCTCGCCCTGTCCGGGGCTGCAAACAACGCGGCCAAGGTCCGAACCGGCAGGCCGGAAAGCGCAGCCCAACCTGTTGAAACCGTATCCATCATAGCATCACTCATCATTGGGGCCTTTCATCGGGTGCGCACCTGCCCTATGCCGCCGATCATCCAAGAGGCCAAGCAGTTGCAAAGCTATTCATGCTGGGTACAGCATTCGGGGCGCTGTAAGCCGTCTTACCTAACTAACACACCGCCGCAGGAACACTATGACCGCTGACGAAACTGTGATCGACACCGCTGAGCCTTCGGAAGCCGTACCGACAAAGCCGGCCCGGAAGGAAGACTCTTTCCCGGTGTTTTTGGTCAAGCTGCTGCTGATCGTTGTGATCGTGCGCAGCTTGCTTTTTGCGCCGTTCAACATCCCCAGCGAATCGATGCTGCCGAGGCTGCTCAACGGCGACTATCTGCTCGCCAGCAAGTGGTCTTATGGCATCAGCAAGTATTCGCTGCCGTGGTCCGCGCCGCTGCTCCCGCACCGCATTTTCGCCAGCCAGCCAGCGCGCGGTGATGTGGCGATTTTCAAGGCTCCGCCGCTCAACGATACCGATTACATCAAGCGGGTGATCGGCCTGCCGGGTGACCAAATCCAGATGAAGGCCGGGCAGGTATTCATCAACGGCGTGGGCGTTCCCAAGGTGAAGGTTGCTGATTTTATCTTGCCACTGACCCCCAACACCTCATGCCGACCCGAAGCATTCCTCTCCACTGCCGCTGATGGATCGCAATCGTGCCACTATCCGCAATACCGCGAAACGCTGCCCAATGGTGTGAGCTACAATGTCCTCGATATGGGGGTGATGCCGCAGGACGAAACTGGCGTTTTCCTCGTCCCCGAAGGGTCGCTTTTCATGATGGGCGATAACCGCGACAATTCGATGGATAGCCGCTTTCCGGCTGAACCCGGCGGCGGCGTGGGAATTGTTCCGCAGGAAAACCTTGTCGGCAAGGCGCAGGTGATGATGTTCTCAACCGATGGCGGCGCAAGCTGGATCAAGCCGTGGACTTGGTTCACCGCTGCGCGCTGGAGCCGCATTGGAGGCAAGATTTGAGCGGCACCGCGCTCGATTCCGAAACGCGCGGCTGGCTGGCGGAGCTGACTGGCGCTGATCTGGGCGATGAGGCGCTGTGGTTTGAGGCGCTGACCCATGGCAGCACCGGCGAGCCTCGCGATTATCAGCGGCTCGAATTTCTGGGCGACCGCGTGCTTGGGCTCGCGATTGCTGAATGGCTGCACGAGCTGAGCTCTGGCGACGAAGGCCGGCTGTCGCAGCGGCTCAATGCGCTGGTCAGCCGTGAGACGAATGCGGGTGTTGCGCGTGCCATCGGCCTCGCCCCGCACATGCGGCTCGGCAAGCAGGCGCATGACGATGGCGGCCGTGATAGCGACAACATTCTGGGTGACGTGATGGAGGCGCTGCTCGGCGCTGGCTTCATCACTCAAGGCTGGGACGCCACCCGCGCGCTGGTGCGGCGGACATGGGCGGAAGCGGTAGAGGGCAAGGTTGGCCAGTCCAAACATCCCAAGTCTGCACTGCAAGAATGGGCCGCGGGCAACAAACGCAAGATGCCCGATTACCGACTGGTCGAGCGGCTCGGTCCCGATCATGCAGCGCAGTTTACAGTGTCGGTTTCCATTTCGGGCGTGGGTGAGGCTAAGGCTACCGCGAACAGCAAGCAGGATGCTGAAAAGCTGGCGGCTGCGGAATTTATGAGGATTTACGGGTGAATCAAAAGTGCGGCCTAGTAGCAGTCATCGGTGCCCCCAACGCCGGCAAATCAACGCTGGTCAACGCCCTCGTCGGCCAGAAGGTGGCGATTGTTTCCGCCAAAGCGCAAACCACGCGCGCGCGGCTGATGGGGATCGCTCTCGCGGATAACGCGCAGATCATCCTTGCCGACACTCCCGGACTGTTCGAGCCTAAACGGCGCCTCGACCGCGCGATGGTGAGTGCAGCTTGGGAAGGCGCGAGTGAGGCTGATGTAATTCTGCTGGTGGTCGATGGCCGCAAGAAGAAGCTCGATTATCTCGAGACGATCCTCGCCAACCTGAAAGACCGTAAGGAGCGCCGAATTCTGGTGCTCAACAAGGTTGATGAGACCGCGAAAGAACCGCTACTGAAAACCGCGCAGGCGCTTGCCGGGCAAACCGATGAGGGCGAGCCGCAATTTGACGAGGTGTTTTTCGTCTCCGCGCTCACCAGCGATGGCGTGCCAGAACTGAAAGCGCGGCTGGCCGAACTAATGCCCGAGGGCGCGTGGCACTACCCCGAAGATCAGGTGTCAGACGCCAGCGAGCGCCTGCTCGCCTGCGAAATCACCCGCGAACAGCTTTATCGCCAGCTGCATGATGAACTGCCCTATGACAGCGCGGTGCGCCCCGAAAGCTATAGCCAGCGCCGCGATGGTTCGGTCGAAATCCACCAGCAGATCGTCATCGCCCGCGATAGCCAGAAGGGCATTGTGCTCGGCAAGGGCGGATCAAAGCTCAAATCCATCGGCGAGGCCGCGCGCAAGGAACTTGCGGAATTGCTGGGGTGCAAGGTGCATTTGTTCCTGCACGTGAAGGTCGATGAGAAGTGGGTTGAGGACCGCGAGATTTACGAGGAGATGGGGCTGGAGTGGTTGAGGTGAGACTGATGTAGACGAGATTTTACCGGATCAGTTTGTCCAGCATTCGTGGATCCAGCCCCGCCTCGCGGTAATATTTCCGGCACATTTCCAGTGCAGAAAATCCATCTTCATAAGCAGCAAACGTGCCATCAACCTGCATATCCAGATAAATAAGAGCACCTTCGACAACGAAGAGAATCAACGCCGGTTCAGGAGAATCTTCGGTTATAACGAGTGTGTGCGCCTCACCAGCGGGTTCATAGATGAACGTGCCAGGGCCAGCCACCCAATCATGCTCCAAATAGCGCCAGTTCCCTTTGATGGTGTAGCCGCGCACCGTGCCAACGTGATAATGGACCCCAAGCTGAGCGCCGGGAAGGCCTTTAAGCAAGACAGTGAAACCACCAGTCGTCACATTAAAATGGCAAGGCTGAATCCAAACACCTTCCGCGTATGGCACCCAAGGTGCTTCATCGTTGGCTTCAACATTCGTGACAAAATGGCCCCGGCTTCGCGCGTTGGGTTCAAGGCCGTCAGTTGTATCGGTGAATGTCAAAAATGGCACGAGTGTTTCTCCACTTTGGGTGAGCACCTTTTCTGACACAGTTTAGCGAACCGAAAAAGAAGCAAATTTTGCGACAGAGTCGAAGCAAAAGACACTATTGGTTTTGAACAATTGCCCAAGATGCAGCCGACATATGTTGCCGCCGCTGCGATAAATCACGCTCCCCCGCCGCCACCAATTGCCCCGCCACGCAACCCCCGCCACAGTGATCGTGCACAAAGGGAAAAGGAGCGCTCATGGACCTGCAACTGAAGGGCCGCCGCGCGCTGGTTACGGGCAGCAGCAGCGGGATTGGTGAGGCGATTGCTCGCTTGCTGGTCGAGGAAGGCACGAGCGTGGTCGTCCATGGTCGCAACCGCGAGCGGGCCGAAGCCGTGGCGCGCGAAATCGGTGCAGCAGGCGTCGCCATTGGCGAATTGCAGGCCGATGGCGCAGCTGAGGCCGTTCATGCGCAGGCAGTGTCAGCGCTGGGCGGCAATGTCGAAATTCTGATCAACAACGCCGGCGGCAATTCAGAAGGCAATACCTCCAAGGCGCCAGTCGAAATCCCACTGGCCGATTTCATCTCGAATTACCGCGCCAATACTCTGGGCGCGGTGCAGCTGTGCCAGTTGTGTGTGCCAAGCATGGTAGCGGCAAAATTCGGGCGGATCGTCAATGTTTCGAGCGCGGTTGCGGTCCAGCCCAATTTCATGGGGGTGGATTATTCGGCTGCAAAAGCTGCGCTCAACAATTACACCGTCAGTCTGGCGGGATCGCTGCGCGGGGTAAATGTTACCGTGAACATCCTCTCGCCCGGAATCATCCTCGTTGATGGTCTGGTGCGCTTTGGGTGGATGAAATTTGGCGATGACACGCTGACGGCGGAGCAAGTCAATGAACGGTTGGCGGCCGAAGCCGTATTTGAAGTGCCCCCTGCTGGCCGTTTCGGACTGCCACGGGAACTCGCGATGGTCGCCGCGATGTTGGCAAGCCCGGCAAACGGCTTCATCACCGGGGCCAATTACCGGGTCGATGGCGGCCAGGTTCGCGGCCTGAACTGACAAGCCCATTAAGGAACCACAAAGATGTCCCAAAAAACCTATCGCGTTATCCAGTGGGCCACCGGCACCGTCGGTTCCGCCGCGCTGAAATATTTCATCGAGAACCCGGTGGTCGAGCTGGTCGGCGTATATGTCACCAATCCCGATAAGGTTGGAAAGGATGCGGGCGACCTAGTCGGCCTACCGAAGACCGGGGTGCTGGCGACCGATGATGTTGAGGCTATCGTGGCGATGGAAGCCGATTGCGTGCTGTTCGCGCCGAGCATGATGACCCCCCCGATCGATCAGGTCTGCGCGCTGCTGGCATCGGGCAAGAACGTGGTGTCACCGGCGGGTCCGTTTCTGCCCAACAAGTGGATTCCGGAAGAAG
>JANNZB010000303.1:0-5668 GCA_031410395.1 Novosphingobium sp. | reverse complement strand
GCCGCTGCTCACCGTCGAGGGCGCGAATGATCACCTGTGCCCCCCCGGCCAGACCGAAGCGGCGCATGACGTATTTCGTGGCCTTCCGCCCAAGCTGCGCAAGCATTATGTGCAGGAAGGCGTTGGCCACTACGGCGTGTTTTCGGGATCGAAATTCCAGTCGGGAATCTACCCGGTGATCAGGGATTTCGCCATGCGGTTTGCGGGGAAGAAGGCAGCGTTGGTGCCGGCAAAGGGCTGAGTCTCACCCCTCAAGCCGGTAATCCCGGAACCGCTCGCGCAAGTCTTTCTTGCTGATCTTGCCGGTGCCGGTGTGCGGCAGGTCTTCGACGAATTCTACAGAGTCGGGCAGCCACCATTTGGCGACCTTGCCCTGCATGAACGCGAGAATATCGCCGCCTGAAACCTCTGCTCCTGGCTTTTTCACCACGACGAGGATCGGGCGCTCATCCCATTTCGGATGGGCAATGCCAATCGCTGCCGCTTCTGCCACAGCGGGATGCCCAACAGCGGCGTTTTCAAGCTCAACCGAGCTGATCCATTCGCCGCCAGATTTGATCACATCTTTGGTCCGGTCGGTCAACTGCAGCGTGCCATCGGGATGGAGCACGGCGACATCGCCGGTATCGAACCACTGGTCGGCTTCAGTAGCATCGGCTTCCGCCTTGAAATAGCGTTTGATCACCCAAGGCCCGCGCACTTGCAGCGCGCCTGATGTCTTGCCATCGCGCGGCAACACCCGCGCGGGATCATCAAGATCGAGGCAGCGCAGCTCAACCCCGATAGGCACACGCCCCTGCATGGCCTTGGCATCAACCTGGCTATCGAAGCTCAGATCGTCCCAGTCGAACGGTTTGCACCCCGTGGTGCCAATTGGGCTGGTCTCGGTCATTCCCCAGGCATGGGCCACTTCAACTCCGGCCTTCATGAACCGCTCGATCATAAAGCGCGGCATGGCGGAGCCTCCGCAGATAATATGACGCAGCCTGCCAAGATCGCCGCCGTTGGTGTCAATATGCTGGAACATCCCAAGCCAGACCGTTGGTACGCCTGCCGCGTGGGTGACACCTTCCTGATCCATTAAAGCGCACAGTACAGCGGGATCGTTCACCGCTGAGAATACGAACTTAACCCCTGTCGCTGCGCCGCTCCATGGCAGGCCCCAGCTTGCCGCGTGAAACATCGGAACGACCGGAAGCATCACGCTGCGCGCATCAAAATCGAAAATCGTCGGCTGCAGGCTCACGATTGCGTGCAGCATGGTAGACCGGTGTTCGTAAAGCACGCCCTTGGGATTGCCCGTGGTGCCGCTGGTGTAGCAGAGCATGCAGGGATCACGTTCGTCGCATTCGGTCCAGTCAGTCTGGCCGTCCTCGCTGCCAATCCAGTCTTCGAAGTGCGGTGCGTGTTCGCTGCTGTCATAGCAGATGTAATGTTTGATAGTCGGCCAGCGCGACTTCATCCGGTCAACCAGCGGCTGGAATACTGCATCATAAAGCAGCACCTGATCTTCGGCGTGATTGACTATATATTCGAGCTGATCATCGAACAGCCGGGGGTTGATCGTGTGCAGCACCCCGCCCACACCGACAGCGCCGTACCATGATATGAGGTGGCGGACGTGGTTCATTGCCAACGTCGCCACGCGCTCCCCCTTATTGATGCCCAGCTTGCGCAGCGCCTGCGTCATCCGCAGCGCGTCATGGCGAACGCCCGCCCAATCGGTGCGCGTCTCGCTGCCATCAGCCCAGCGGGTTACCAGTTCGCGAGTGCCGTGTTCGCGCGCCGCGTGATCAACGATCCGCGTAACGCAAAGGCTCCAATCCTGCATTTGTCCTAGCAAAGCTTCTCTCCGGACTTTCGATTATTTTTGGTGCATCAATCAGTCGTGACTTCAACCCGCAGCCGCTCAATCTTCAACGTAGCTATCTTCCAGCCGTCAAGCTCACGCACATAAGTTTCGTGGTAATAACCGAAACCGCGCATCACGCCATAGGGCGCGCCGGGTGGCATATAGAGACGGTCAGTCATCGCCCAGATGGCATTTGCGCTGCTATCGCCGGTTAGCTCGATTTCGGCCTGATGGCCTTGGTGAACGCTGGTGATCCCGGCCTTGGCGAAGGCTCCGGAAGTCCAGCTTTCGCGGCCATTGAGGACAACGTTCATCGCGGACATGAAATCGGTGCCGCTTTTCGGATCGGTGCAGCAGCCGCGATAATCGAGCGCGCAATCGGCTGCGAGGATTGACCGCACCAGATCGCCGTCCTCGGTATCAACCCCGCGAAAGTACATAGCTTTAACCCGGCGAATCTCCTCAATCGCCGCCAGCCGCTCGGCTTCGGTCATCCAGCGAAACCTTGCCCAAGAAATTCCTCGGCCAGCCCCGCCAGCAGCGCCGCGCCCTGCGGCATCACGGTTTCATCAAGCATCATCCGCGTCGAATGGATGCCGCAACACTGCGCCCAGTTATCCCCTTTGGGTGCCATGCCGATAAAGAACATCGCGCCGGGGGCTTTCTCCAGCACATAGGAGAAATCCTCTGCCCCCATGATCGGGTCGGCGAGCCGCCGGAAGCCCGAGGTGCCGAACAGCGCCTTGGCCACCCGCTCACCCAGATCAACCGCGCGCGGATCGCAGATGGTGACCGGAAAACCTTCTGTGATGCTGACCTTTGCGGTAAGCCCATGCGCGCCGACAATTCCGGCAACCAACAGCTCAAGCGCGTCGCGAACGGCGGCGCGATGCGTGGCGGAAAGTGTGCGCATTGTACCTTTCAGCACGACGCGATCGGCGATGACATTGTGCGCAGTCCCCGCGTTGATCGCGGCGATGGTAACCACCACCGGATCGTGGGCATTGAACTGCCGCGTCACCATAGTCTGAATCGCCAGCACTATCGAACAGGCTACTGGCACCGGATCGAGCGTTTCGTGTGGCAGGGAAGCGTGCCCGCCGCGTCCTTCGATGACGATTTCAATCTGGTCTGCGGCCGCCAGCAATGCCCCGGCGCGGCCTGCAATCACCCCATGCGGGGCATTGGGCATCACGTGGAGAGCGAACGCGGCATCGGGCAGCGGATCAATCAGGCCGTCATCGAGCATAAACCGCGCGCCGTGCCAGCCTTCCTCGCCGGGCTGAAACATAAAGAGCACCTCACCCGTCAGGCTATCTGCGCGCCCGCAAAGCAGCCGCGCCGCGCCCGCCAGCATGGCGGTGTGGGCATCGTGACCGCAGGCGTGCATCGCGCCTTGAATTGTCGAGGCAAAGTCCAACCCGGTTTCCTCGGGCATCGGCAGCGCGTCCATATCGCCGCGCAGAAGCACGCGTTTTCCTGAACCTGCCTTGCCTTTCAGCACGGCAACCATGCCGGTGGTTGATGGCCCCTCGCGCCATTCGAGCGGGAGGTCGGCCAATGCCGCGCGCACCTTGTCGCGGGTCTTGGGCGTGTGGAGTCCCAGTTCAGGTTCGGCGTGGATCGCGCGGCGCAGGGCGATAATATCATCGCCAAGGCCGCGCGCGTGTTCAAGCAGGTCGGGGTTCAGCATGGCCGCCATGATACCGCGCCGTACCAAAGAGTCGAGATCACCTGCCAATCCGCGCGGCGATGCGTTTTGCCGCCTTGTTATGCGCGAAAACTGACCAGACCAGCAGCGCGTTGAGCACCAACACCTGATAGATGAAATAATACAGCGCGCCGTGCCAGCCCGGTCCTCCGGCAAGCATCGCGCAGCCCAGAACTATCGCCCGCGGATTAGGACCGAGCCATTTGCACACCATCAGCAGGGGCACCAACTTGGCCCGCGCTGCCGTGCGAATCGTCTGCAGCCGCGACCGGTCACCTTCCGCCGCCGCAACCGCGTCGTCGATGTGCAAGGCATGAGGCGTCATGCTGCTGGCGGCGTTGATATAGAGCGTGACCAGGGCTGAAAAGCCACTCTTGGCGGTTTCCGATCCTGCTTTGTGGCTCTGGCGGATCCACGGCGTCCCATAGACCCAGTACTGGTATTGACGGCGCTGCACTTCGACATGGTTCGATTGCACCGCATGGCTAACCCCGGCGACGACCGCCCAGACCCATGCGGTCCAACCCATAGACAGGGAAAGCAGCCCGCCGAGCGTTACATACAGTACAAAATGGCTGAGATAGTCACAAAGCCCGTCAACCATTTCGCCAATCGGACTGGCGCGTCCGGTTAGTCGCGCAAGATCACCATCGGCCCCGTCAACCACGTGCCATGTCATGTGCAGGGCAAGGCCGAGCAGCGCCGATTCGGGAAATCCGGGCTGCGCATAGGACCACGCTGCGGCGATCACGCAAAACCCACCAATCACCGACACCATGTTCGGTGTGAACGGAGTTTTGGCCAGAATGCGCGCCAGTCCCCAGGCCAGGGGATGGTATAGATAGTAATTGAGCGGGTCCTGCAATTCGCGCGGACGCTGCGGCCGCTTGGGCTTTGCGGTCATTTGCACTCCCCCTTCTTGGCCATAATCGCCAGGCACTATTCATTCCATAGCCCGCCACCGCCGCTGTGCAACACCCGTTCGCTTCGACATTTTATTGTGCCTACGGACCACAGAATTTGTCGCTAATTGTCGTATCGTTCGCAAGTTTTGAGCAATTCGCTTGCATTTCCGGGTCGATTTCACAATGAGGCAGGTTTGGCAGGGTCGGAAAACGGCTGTCCGGAGGAATTTTTTTGATGAAGCCAATTAAGGTTGCCGTGATCGGCGTGGGAAACTGCGCCAGTTCGCTGGTTCAAGGGGTCGCATACTACCGCTCCAACAATTCGTCGCAGGGTCTGATCCACGATCGTATCGGGGGTTATGGCGCGGGTGATGTTTCATTTGTGCTGGGCGTCGATGTCGATGCCCGCAAAGTAGGTCTGGATATTTCCGAGGCGATTTTCGCCGCGCCGAACAATACTGCGGTTTTCATGCCCGAAGTGCCCCTAGCGGGGACCAAAGTGATGATGGGCCGGATTCTCGATGGCGTCGCCGAACATATGACCGGGATGGGCGAGCGCGGCTTCATCATCTCTGACGCTGAAGAGGCCACACGGCAGTCAATGGTTGCGGCTTTGCGCGAATCGGGTGCCGAAGTGTTGCTCAACTTCCTGCCAGTAGGTTCGGAAGAAGCCACCGAATTCTACATGGAATGCGCGCTGGAAGCCGGCGTCGCCGTGGTCAACTGCATGCCGGTGTTCATCGCCAGCCGCCCCCACTGGGAACGCCGCTTTGCTGAAAAGCGCATTCCGATCATCGGCGATGATATCAAGGCGCAGATTGGTGCGACGATTGTTCACCGCGTGCTTTCCAGCCTGTTTGGCGCGCGCGGTGTTGATATTGGTCGGACCTATCAGCTCAACACCGGCGGCAATACCGATTTCATGAACATGCTCGATCGCCAACGGCTCGGCTCCAAGAAGGAATCGAAGACCGAAGCGGTGCAGGCGATGCTGGCGCAGCGGCTGGCGGATGAAAACATCCACGTTGGCCCGTCGGATTATGTGCCTTGGCAAAAGGACAACAAGCTGTGCTTCCTGCGGCTTGAAGGCAACCAGTGGGGCAACGTGCCCATGAACCTGGAACTGCGCCTTTCGGTGGAAGACAGCCCGAACTCGGCGGCGTGCGTCATGGACGCGATCCGTTGCTGCAAGGTGGCGCT
>JANNZB010000302.1:0-5047 GCA_031410395.1 Novosphingobium sp. | reverse complement strand
CGGCCGGCAAAGCCCGCGCAAACAAGCGCCGCAGCGTGTGGGCAGGGCTGGTTGATGGCAAAGCCAACTGCGCGAATTCTGTCGCGGCACCCAGTTGAGCGAAGCCAATAGTCGCAGCTTTTGCTCCGTTAAAAGCTACGGCGCGCAGTTCCGGCAGCCCGCGAACGAACGTACTAAGCGCGTTGGCTTGAGCGGCTCTGATTGCACCATCAAGGCTTCCCTTCCGGGTCGCACTGGCAATGCAATCCCAAAGGCCAATACCGCGCGCGTTGCTCGCTTTTATGCGTGCGGGATAACCAAGGCTTACCAAATCAACTCCCAGCACGGCAGCCAGGATCGGCCAGAATTGATTCCTTGGGTGAGCATAATACCGGTTCTGGGCGAGCGAAACTGCACCCGGCAGACTGCCAAGGATCAGTACCCGGCAATCAGCCAACACCTCCGGCGGCATGCAGTCGAGGCGTGACTCCATTTCCTGGTTTTGGTGCCTCAAATCCCCGCACAGGCGCTCCTTCAAATTCTGCCTCCCAATCGCCATGAGGTTCGGCACCCGCACTGGAATGCGACCGGCCGAGAGTCCAGTTGGCCTGCATCCTTACAACTGGATTGGGTGCGCACCAGATTTCGCTCGTTTCGTCTATCGCACTAACCCAGATGAGGTTATGCTCGGGGCCGTAATCGATCAAGCCAAAGGCCATGGCTTTGCCTTTGCCGATAACCTGGACAGGGATCGGGGGATTGAGCTGCGTGAATGACATGTCGCCCTTCCTGGTCTGGACTATCAGCGTTGGTTGATCAGATCGACTTCCCCGACATTATCGCGGTAGTCTTGCTTGGGATCGCGGCCGAGCAGCATCTTGATCCCCGCCATAATGCTTGAACCATCAAGCCAGATTTGCGCACGTTCAGCGTCGAGCCGCAACAGCACCAGCTTGGGATCTTCCTTGCCGCCTTGATACCAGGCCGCGACGTAGGGGTTCCACAGCCGGTCGATCACCGCGCGGTCATCGTCGCGAACAAGTGTGCCGTGGATTGCGGCATGGAGGTCATGGCCCTTGGCGCTGAAGGTAGCGATGACGCGGTTGCCTTGTGACAGCGCATTCACCAGCTCATTTTCGGTTGAAGCGAAAAACCAGATTGGTCCCTTATCGTCCTCAAACTGGGCGGTCATTGGCCGGGTCTGTCCATCGTCCACGCCTACCAGCCCCAGCAAAACGGTGCGGTCCGATCCTAGTGCTTTCCAGAACTTTGCTTCGAGTTCAGCGGGTGTGGGCATTTGCGGTCTCCGTGGGTGTAATATGCTGATTAAACGATCATCTAACCGCTTGGTTCCAGACAGATTTGAGTCTTTTCCGATTCACGCGTTTCGCGCAGGCAAATCGTTGTGGATCGTCGTTGCGGCCACCGCAGCCTGGCCCATGGCGACGCTGATCTGGTCCAGTCCCGAAACCAGATCGCCCGCTGCATAAAGCCCTTTTACCGGCAGGCGCTGATGCTCGTCGGCTGACACGCATTTCTCTTCGCTAAGCGGCACCCCAATCGCTGAGAGCAGCTGCGAGTTGGCGCTGGACCCAAGCGCCGGATAAAGCGTTTTGAAGGTGAGTTGCCGGCCGTCAGCCAAGCTGATTTGAACCGATGCGTCCGAGAACGCGAAAACACTAACTGGCGATCTTTCGCTGGCTATCCCGTTGGTTTTGAGTGCCGCTGCATCGGCCGCACTAAGTTCGCAGTCATCGAGCGTCAGCAGCGTTACGTCGTTCGAATAGGTGCGGAGAAACTGCGCTTCCTTGGCCCCATGCGCGTCGGCGCCGAGGACCGCGATGCGCTGATCCATCGCTTCATAGCCATCGCAAACCGGGCAATAGCGCAAAGTTCCTGCAGCGACGGCGCGTGCGTGCGCATCCTCGCTGATCGGCGGGCGGTGGTTTACCACCCCTGTGGCAAACAACACGCTGCGGCATTCGAAGGATTTTTGATCGGTTTCGATGATGAAGCCATCGGCAGAGCCGCGCACAGATTTCACCTCTCGGCCATACATTGAAGCACCATAATCGATCGCCTGCCTGCGCATCCGCTCGAGCAACGCTTCGCCGTTTATCCCTTCAGGAAACCCCGAATGGTTGTGCGACACGGGGATCATCGCAGCCCGGCTTTTGCCATCGTCAAACACCGTCACCGAGCGGCGAAAGCGCGCGAGGTAAACCGCCGCGGTCAATCCTGCAGGCCCACCACCGATGATCGCGCAGTCAAGCATTTCACTCTCGATCAGGCGAGCATGCGCACTTTGGGCTCGCGAGCCCAATGACGCTTGGGAGCAATCCCGGCGAAGGCGGAAAGGTCCACCACGCCCTCGTCGGGCGCGATGCCTGCCTTGTCCAGCAGGACCTTTGCACCAGCATCGTGGCCGATGGTTTTGACGTGCGCAAATGCATCCATGATGAAGCCCATCGCCGCGCTGTCTTTGCTGAGTTTCGCCGCCGCCTCTTCGGTAAGCACTAGAGCCACGGCATCGAACAACACCGAGGGCGATCCGGCGAGCTGACCGTCTGCCTTCAGCGTGCCGCCATTGACCGGAATACCGCCGACCTTCGGTGCGACCAGAAATGCGGAGCCGCCGCGCTTGGTGATGGCGGCAGTCAACGTGTCGATGGCTGCCTTGTCCGAACCTTCGTCGAACAGGATCGCCACCTTTCGGCCCTTCAACATCGGATCGCCGTGCTTGATGATCGACAGCTTGTCAGACACCGGCATGTCAATCGGCGCTTTGGCTGCGGGGTTGGCCTTTGGCAGATCGACGGCGAGGCCCGCCGCAACCCGCTTTGCCAGACCTTCATCAACATTGCGCAGGTTGCCGAGCATCCGTGCGCGCACCGCATCGATGGTTACTTTCGACAGTTCGAAGACAATCGCCGAGGCCATATGCGCCTGTTCGATCTCGGTTTGCGAGGTGAAGAACAACCGCGCCTGGCTGTAATGATCGGCAAAACTTTCAGCCCGAATACGCAGTTTCTCGGTTGGATCATTGCGCTCATTGTTGGGCGGTAGGGTGGAAAATCCCGTCTCAGGGCATTCACGCGGGCCGCCATCTTCGTCGTTGTGAGTCAGGCTGTTCGGTTCATAATTCGCCCGGCCCTTGGGGACCATCGTCTGCATCATCCCGTCGCGTGTAAAATTGGCGAACGGGCACTTGGGCGCATTTATGGGTATCTGATGGAAGTTGGTCGTGCCAAGCCGCGATTTCTGCGTGTCGAGATAGGAGAACAGCCGTCCTTGCAGCAGCGGATCATTGCTGAAATCGATGCCGGGAACGATGTTGCTTGGCAGAAATGCCGCCTGCTCCGTCTCGGCGAAGAAATTGTCGACGTTGCGATCAAGCACCATCCGCCCGACGATCTGGAGCGGCACTTGTTCTTCGGGGATCAGCTTGGTCGCATCGAGCACATCGTAAGGCTGCGCGGCGGCAAATGCCTCGTCAAACACTTGCAGTCCCAGTTCCCATTCGGGGAAATCGCCTGTATCGATCGCTTCGAACAGGTCGCGGCGGTGATAGTCCTGATCGGCACCCGCTATTTTCACCGCCTCGTCCCAGCATAAAGACTGCAGGCCGAGCTTAGGCCGCCAGTGGAACTTGACGAAACGGGCTTCCCCATCCGCATTAATCAGGCGGAAGGTGTGGACGCCAAAGCCTTCGATCATACGCAGACTGCGCGGAATTGCCCGGTCAGACATTGCCCACATTATCATGTGGGTGGCTTCGGGCATCAAGCTGATGAAGTCCCAGAACGTATCATGCGCAGAAGCGGCCTGCGGGTAGCCGCGATCCGCCTCCATTTTTACTGCGTGGACCAGATCGGGAAACTTGATCGCGTCCTGGATGAAGAACACCGGGATATTGTTTCCGACCAGATCCCAGTTGCCCGCCTGCGTGTAAAACTTGACGGCAAAGCCGCGCACATCGCGCGGTGTATCGACCGATCCCGCGCCGCCCGCGACTGTGGAGAACCGGGTGAACACAGGAACCCGCGCGCCTTTTTTCTGGAACAGATCGGCCTTGGTCAGCTCAGGAATTGCCTGCGTGCATTCGAAATAGCCATGCGCGCCGCTGCCACGTGCGTGGACGATACGCTCAGGAATACGCTCATGATCGAAGTGGAAAATCTTCTCGCGCAGAACGAAATCTTCGAGAAGCGATGGGCCGCGATCACCAGCTTTGAGGCTGTTCTGATTATCAGAAACGCGCACGCCGTGGTTGGTAGTGAGATGGGCGCCGTCACCTGAGGAGACTTTCATGTCCACCTGCTGGTGGGTTTCTCCGCCGTTGCCAGTTCCGGTGATTGGGCCAGTGCCGGTGGTCGTAGAATTCGAAGGGGCGGGGGTCTTCGCCATGGGTATCTCCTGGTCAAATTTCCCCGGCTGGGGTGGCAAGGAATAAACCCGCTCGCGGACAAAAGGTTGCCGCCGCGAATTGCATTTTTGCTGATTTGCCCGAAGGTTGGGGAACCGCGAGCAATGCGGGTGGTTTTCGTTGTCGGGTTAATGCTGGCAGCCGGCAATTTGGCAAGCAGATGGAGCGTTACAATGCAGGCCGATTGGGTGAAGCCAAGCGCAGAGGGCATCTATATCGCGCCAGCGGGCCTGTGGATTGATCCCTCGACGCCCAAGGATTTTGCAGCAGTAACCCACGGCCACGCCGATCATGCGCGCGGCGGACACGGCAGGGTGCTGGCGACGCCACAAACGCTCGACATTATGGCACTGCGTTATGGCACGCGTGAGGGAGAGGCGATGGCCTATGGTCACGCAGCCGAAGCAAACGGCGTAGAGATCAGCTTCCATCCCGCCGGGCATATTCTCGGCTCGGCGCAAATCCTGCTGACCTATCGCGGTGAGCGGGTGGTGGTGACCGGCGATTACAAACGCCGCCCCGATCCGACTTGCCCGCTGTTCCAGGTTACCCCCTGCGATGTCTTCATCACCGAAGCCACTTTCGGCCTCCCGCTGTTCCGGCACCCACCGATTGCGCACGAGATCGCCAAATTGCTCAAGG
>JANNZB010000301.1:0-14051 GCA_031410395.1 Novosphingobium sp. | reverse complement strand
CCGCCCGAAAAGGTCGCTGATACCGGCGATGCCGCTGTACGCGGCCATGCTGCGTGGAAGCGTGCAAAGGTTCAGCGCGGCTTGGCTCAAGCAGAAGATCGCGCCTCGCTGATTCCGGCGGACAAAGTCTGGCGTGAACTCGGCCTTGAACGTTAATTTCACACCGCAGGCGCGTGACGATCTGCGGGCCATCTGGGATTGGATAGCGGATGATGACGTTCGGGCAGCGGACCCCGTTATCTCTCGCATTCGCCAGACCATTGTGATGTTTGAAAAACTCCCTCTGCTCGGCCATCCCGGCGATGTCACCAACACCCGCTAGTTCAAGGTGACGGGTCTACCCTATTTGATTGTTTATCGTCTGTCCTCGGCAACAGACATCGACATTCTTACCGTACTCCACAGCAGTCGAAAATATCCCTAGCCCGTTACCGCACCCGCCAAATTGCCCGGCGCGGCAACAGGCTTAGCTTGCGGAAAGGAACCACCCGCCTGATTCAATATCGGCAAGTTCCGCACCCGCTTCCCCGTCAGCGCAAACAGCGCGTTGGCGAGGGCCGGGCCGGCGGGAGGCAGGCCGGGTTCTCCCAGCCCACCGAGGGCCGCGTCGCTTTCGATGAAGTGGACATCGATGGCGGGGGAATCGGCCAGTTTCATCAGCGGATAGTCGGAGAAATTGCTCTGATCGACCGCGCCGCCGGTTAGCGTGATAGCCTCGCCAATGGTGGTTGAAAGCCCCATGATGATCCCGCCCTGCACCTGCGCTTCTGCGTTCTTTGGATTCACCGTGGTGCCGCAATCAGCGACGGCGAAAACCTTGTGCACTTTCGGGCTGCCGTTGGCATTGAGGCTGGCTTCGACCACCTCGGCGACAATCGTTCCGAAGCTTTCGGTGATCGCCATGCCGTGGGCGTGGCCAGCCGGAAGCGGCGTTCCCCAGCCAGAGCGCTTGGCCACTTCATCGAGCACCGCCAGATGCCGTGAGCCGGGGATCATGTGTGCGCGGCGGAACTGATAGGGATCCTGCCCAGCGCGATGCGCCAGCTCGTCCATGAAGCTCTCATTCCAGAAGCCGTGCTGGGTCGAGTTGACCGAGCGGAAATAGGCGTCGACCTGATTGCTGATATATTCGTGATGCCGCCGCGCGGTTGCTGGCACCTGGTAGAGGAATTTCACCTCGCTCTCGGCATCGGCATAGTGGGCATAGTCGGTTTGCCAGGCGGCGATCTTGCCGTCCTTGCCCAGCGCTGCTTTGAGATGCGCAGAGGTCTGCGGGCGATAGGCGCCGTGGCGAATCTCTGCCTCGCGTGACCATATCAGCTTGACCGGATGGTCCACCTGCAGGGCAATCCGCGCTATCTGGCCGAGTATTTCGGAATATTGCGGAAACCGCCGCCCGAAACCGCCGCCCATGATCATCGGGTTGAAGGTTACGTCGCTGAAACTGAGCCCTGCGGCCTTGGCCAGCTCGCTGCGTGCACCCAGCGGATCCTGCGATCCGCCCCACACTTCGAGTTTGCCGTCCTTATGCAGCGCGGTCAGCGCAAAGGGTTCCATCATCGCCTGATGGAGGAAAGGCGTGCGGTAATCGGCTTCGATCAGTTGCAGATCTTTCGCCGCAAATGCCGCCGCCACATCGCCCGATCCGCCGGTGTTATCCGCCTTTTCCGCCTTGTGGAGTTTGGCTTGCGCGTCAAAAATGCTCGCCGAAGTGAGCGCGCCGTGGCCGCCATCGCTGAACTTTGGCGAAAGCGCCTGCAACCCCTTTAGCGCGGCCCAATAGCCGGTGGCGACAACCACCACTGCCTCGTCAAGTTTGATCACCTTCTCAACACCCTTGATCGCCAATGCGGGTGCAGGATCAACCGAAATCAGCTTTCCCTCACGCACCGGCGCCGCCATGATTGTCGCCACGCGCATATCGGGCAGATGGAAATCGATGCCGTATTTTGCCGAACCATCAACCTTGGCGGGAATATCGAAGCGGTCAATCGGCTTGCCTATGAATTTGTAGGCGCTGCGCTCCTTAAGCTTGACGTCCATATCAAGTGAGCGGCCTGCGGCTTCTTCGGCGAGTTCGCCATAGCGCAGCACTTTGCCGGTTTTGGCGTGGCTGACCTTGCTATCGGCGGTGGTCAGTTCGCCCGCCGGAACCCCCAGCCGCTTTGCCGCCGTATCGATCAAGGCCGCACGCGCAGCCGCTCCGATTACCCGCGCACCGTTTTGACCGGTGAAACGTATTGCGGTTGAGCCGCCGGTGATCTGCATATTGATCTGCCGCACCAGCATGCCCATCATCGAGATCGGCAGGGCGGCGATCAGATCAGGGTGGCCAGAAACCTCTGAAATGAAACTTTTGCCCAACGCAACATTGGCGAAGGCGGGATCGGCCGGGGCCTGTTCTACCCGCACCTTGGACCAATCGGCATCCAGTTCATCGGCCAGCATTTGCGCCAACGCGGTGTTCGACCCTTGGCCAAAATCAATGTGCGGAGAATAATAAGTCACGACATCGTCGCTGCCGATTTTGAGCCAGCCGGCAAAGTTGTGCTCACCCGGTTTGGTGGTGATTTCAACGGCGCGCGAGCCGTAGTGAAAATCGACGACCTTGATGCCAAACAGGCCCGCGCCAACCAACGCGACACCCCCAATCAGAAAATTCCTGCGCCGCGCGTTCATGCTGAAATCTCCGCTTTGGCGTCAGCTCCGCTGGCAACGGCATGGATCGCCGCGCGAATGCGCGGATAGGTGCCGCAGCGGCAGATATTGGTCATCGCCGCATCGATTTGTTCATCGCTGGGATTGGCCGAGCCTTTGAGCAGCGCCGCTGCCGCCATCAGTTGACCCGATTGGCAATAGCCGCACTGCGGGACCTGGTGTTTGATCCACGCGGCCTGAAGCGGATGCAGCGCTTCCGCGGTGCGCAGCCCTTCAATCGTCGTGATGCTTTTGCCCGCAACATCGCCCACCGGCACCCCGCAGGAGCGCATTACGGCGCCGTCGATATGGACCGAACAGGCCCCGCAAGCCTGAATACCGCAGCCAAATTTGGTGCCCGTCAGCCCCAGTTCATCACGCAGCACCCACAGCAAGGGTGTATCCGGTTCGGCATTGAGCGCCACTGACTTGCCGTTCACTTGCGCTTCGATTGGCATTGCCCAATTCTCCTGAGCTCAATTTTATTAATTATCGCGCGTCGCTAAAAGCAGTTCAGGTGGCGCGCCAGCAGAACATTCTTACACAGACCAGATCGATCAAGCCAGCAGGGGCCTTAAACACCTCACGACATATTTTGCCAATCCCCGGCGCGAGGCCCTGTGAATATTGCAATCCCGCGTCCAGCGGCTAAAGGCTCGCGCATGGCGGTGGGTGCCGGAGGGATCAAACAATGAAAATCCTAACAGGCAATTCCAACCTGCCTTTGGCGCAGGCGATTGCGGGCTACCTTGAGGTGCCGCTAACCAACGCCTCGGTTCGCCGCTTTGCTGACGAGGAAGTCTTCGTCGAAATCCACGAAAACGTGCGCGGCGAGGACGTGTTTGTCGTTCAGTCGACCAGCTTCCCGGCCAATGACAACCTGATGGAATTGCTGATCTGCATCGACGCACTGCGCCGGTCATCAGCCCACCGTATCACCGCAGTGGTACCCTATTTCGGTTATGCCCGGCAGGACCGCAAGCCCGGCCCGCGGACGCCGATTTCTGCCAAACTGGTCGCCAACCTGATCACCCAGGCAGGCGCAGACCGGGTGCTCGCGGTCGATCTGCATGCCGGGCAGATTCAGGGCTTTTTTGATATCCCGACCGACAACCTCTATGCTGCGCCGGTAATGGCTGCCGATATTCAGGCCCGTTATGCGGGCGAATCGCTGATGGTGGTTTCGCCAGACGTCGGCGGCGTTGTTCGCGCGCGAGCACTGGCCCGGCGGCTCGACAATGCCCCACTCGCCATCGTAGACAAACGCCGCGACAA
This sequence comes from Novosphingobium sp., assembly GCA_031410395.1. Lineage (GTDB taxonomy): Bacteria > Pseudomonadota > Alphaproteobacteria > Sphingomonadales > Sphingomonadaceae > Novosphingobium. The sequence continues at coordinate 10,079 of JANNZB010000301.1, read as the reverse complement.
GCCCGGACAGTCCGAAGTGATGAACATCATTGGCAATGTGAAGGGCCGCGCCTGCATCCTGATCGATGACATCATCGATTCGGGTGGGACCCTTTGCAACGCCGCCGAAGCCTTGCTCGAAGCGGGCGCAGCAAGCGTCACAGCCTACATTACCCATGGCGTGCTTTCGGGCGGGGCCGTAGCGCGGGTTAACAAGTCTGCACTTAAGGAACTGGTGATCACCGACACCATTCAGCCGACCGAAGCCGCCACCGGATCAGACCGAATCCGTCTGCTGTCGATAGCGCCGCTGGTCGGCGAGGCAATCCGGCGGATTGCTGATGAAAGTTCGGTCAGCTCGCTGTTCGATTGACGAATCTCCGCTGATGCTGTCGCGCATCATTCCCATGGCCGCTTTTCCCCAGGAGCCAGCCGCGCGCTCGATTCCAGCCGCCGCGCCTGCCGCGATTCGAGCGCGAGGGTGAGGATCGGGTGAGGCAACGTCATTATCTGGCTGGGCGCCATGCCGAACAGCGCGGTAAACTCACGGATCAGGTGGCTCTGATCATAAAACCGCAGCAGCAGCTCCTCCGCTTCGGCGCTGTCACCCACTCCGCGCAGTTGCGCCGCCATGTCGAGCGCACGCGAACGGCGGAGCACCTGCTTGGGGCTCATGCCAAAATCGCGCGTGACAATTCGTTCGAGCCGCCGCTGCGGTATGCCGCAGACCTCCGCAAAATCGGCGACGGCAAAGTTCGGATCGATCAGAGCCGCCATCTCAAACCGTGCGGTGATGGGGTCGGGCGGTGTCGAGCCCATTCGCTCGATCATGATGCGGATTGTTGATTCGACCGTTTGGAGCCAAGCCTCAGGATCGTCCAACTGATCGAGCTGGCCAAGAATTTGCGCGCCGGGCAGACCAATTTCATCGCAATGTACAAAACGATCAAGGTAATCGCGCGCTTTCCAGCCAAACAAGGCGTGACCAGTCCCCGGCCTCAGCGAGAAGCCGACACTGATGAAACTGCCCACCACCGAAACCGGCATATAGCGTGTTTGCGCGCCAAACATCAGCGCTGACCGGCCCATCGCGCGCGCGCCATCGGTGGTTTCTGCATTCCAATCGCCGCGCAGCTGCACGCGCACCACTGGTGCATCATAAAATAGTCCGCAGGCCAGCCGGTAATTCTGCGGCATGTCAACAACCGCGGCATAAAGCCGGCCAACCCAAGGCGCGATATCGGCCGAAGGGGCGCGATTAAACGAAAGTGGCTGGCCATTCCGCGTGGAGCCGAGACGCGAGGACAGGGCCGCATCAAGCGCAGGTTCACCCTGTTTCATAGCCAATCCCCGCCCGTTCCCCGCACATACAGCAAAAAGCGCTGCAGATTACTGAATAATAAGGAAATCGCCGTCCAAGCATACAGCAAAACGCATATTGCCCCCAATTGCGTTGCATCTTGACCCTCGCCCCCCTGCGCCCGATGAAGGCAGGCGATGAACCTTGATCCCGACATTGCCCTCGCGCTCCGCCTTGCCGATGCGGCGGGCGCGGCCATCCGCCCGTGGTTTCGCAAGCCAATCGACGTTTCGCGCAAGGGCGATGCCACCCCGGTTACCGAAGCAGACCGCGCCGGCGAGGCGGCAATGCGCCGCATTCTGGCCGCAGACGCGCCGCATGACACGGTGATTGGCGAAGAAATGGCGACTACCGCAGGATCATCAGGCCGTTCCTGGGTGCTCGATCCGATCGATGGCACCGCCGGATTCCTGGCGGGCAGGGCGATGTTTGGCACGCTGATCGCGCTGGTGGTCGAAGGCTGGCCGGTGCTGGGGGTGATCGACCAGCCGGTGCTGGGCGAACGCTGGGTCGGGGCCAGCGGACGCGCGACGACGCTCAATGGCAAACCGGTGCGCACCCGCGCCTGCCGTACGCTCGGCGAGGCCACTCTGGCGACTACCGGACCACATTATTTTGACGATCACGATGGCGGCCACTTCATGGCGCTCGCGGCGCGGACCGATCATCGCCGGATGGTGATGGGCGGCGATTGCTACAACTATGCAATGCTTGCCTCAGGCCATGTCGATCTGGTCTGCGAGGCCGGGCTGAAGCTGCACGATTGGGCGGCACTGGTGCCGGTGATTGAAGGCGCGGGCGGGACGATGTGTGATTGGAATGGCGATCCACTCCACGCCGGTTCCGATGGCCACGTTCTGGCGCTCGGCGATCCGGCGCGGCTGGAGGAAGTGATCGAAGCTCTGGCCTGCGATCATTAGAGTCTGTTTCACTGATGTGGAAGCGGTGCCAGCTCGCTTCTGTTTCAGTCTTACTGGGACGGATCGATAATGCGCCTCTTCTTCTACGGCACGTTGGTTGATGGCAGGGATAACGCGATGGCGCGCGCAGTGCACCGTTTGATCAGCCCGCTCGGCCCAGCGACGGTGCGCGGCTGCCTTTACGCGGTGCCCGACCCGCAGGGCTGGTTCCCGGCACTGATCACCGGTGAAGGGACAGTAGTGGGCGGTCTATATCAAGCGACCAGCGCGCTAACCCCTGGAGAACTTTCCCGCCTCGATGCCTATGAGGAATTCAATCCACACGATCTCGAAGCCTCGCTCTATGTGCGTCGGCAGGTGCAGGTTACCGATGTCGCAGGCGCGCAGATTATGGCCGACGTTTACCTCTACAACCGGCCGCTGCCCAAAGGGTCCTGCGCCATCCCGTCGGGCAACTTTCGCCAATGGATTGCAACCACCGGGGAGGCACCATTTGCCGGGCACCGTGCTGGAATTCCCGGCACAGCATGATCGCTTGTGCGCTGGCCATTGAAAGACCAAGACGCAGCGGCGCAATATCATTTGGAGAATACCGATGGCCCTCTCGCTTTATGACGCAACCGTCCCGTCATTCATTCAGGGCCTCACCGCGGTAGGCGGGCTGGTTGAAAAAGCGCGCGCGCACTGCGCCGAGCAAGGGATTGATGAAAGGGTGCTGTGCGGCTCCAGCATCGCTCCTGATATGTGGCCATTTGCCAAACAGGTTATCTGTGCATGCCAGCATTCAGCCGAAGCCGTCGCAGCAGTTTTTGTGGGGCACGACGGTCCTGACATGGCACCCGGTCCGATGAATTTCGCCGAACTTTCGCAGCGGGTGAATACCGCGGTGGAAAGCCTGAAAGCGGTAACGCCGGAGCAGCTTGAGGCGGTGGCCGAGAGCGATCTGATGTTTCAAATTGGCGAGCGCCAGATGCCTTTCACCGCGACGGGCTATCTGCTGTCGTTAGCCATGCCCAATTTCTATTTCCACTCCGCCACCGCCTATGCCGTGCTGCGCAATCAGGGGCTGGCAATCGGCAAGCGCGACATCCTTGGCGCGCCGCGTATGAAGGGCTGAGTGGCGAAGCTTAAGAGACGCTATGACCTCACCAGTATTCTTCGATGAAACCGGGAACCGCCGCAGGCTGGTGGGCCGCATCGTCGGCCTGCTGCTCGGCCTGATTTTCCTTAGTGCGGTTGTCTTCGCCGCAACTCTCGCCGCAGTTCCCGCCGAAGAGCCGCTGCATCTGGGTCGGGAGCGGGCGCAGCCGCTGCCGTTTGTCACCCATGTAGCGCGGCTGCGGCATCAGCTTCCCAGAGTTCATACCGCTGGCCCGTCAGCACCGCAGCTGCGCATCGGGTTCTATGTTCCCTGGGATCCGGACAGCGCCGCATCGTTAGGCAAACATTACAACGATCTGGACTGGGTGATAACCGCGCAATCGCAGGTGGTGATGCCTTCGGGAACGCTCGCCTATCAGGACGATCCGCGGCTGCGCGCGCTGGCCAGCAGCAATCTGCACCAGCCCGGGTTCCTGCTGATGGTGCAGAACATCGCGAACGAAAAGTGGGATGGCGAGGGCATGGCGCGTGTCCTCGCCGATCACGCCAAGAGCGATGCGCTCGCCGACAGCATAATCGCCACGGTGCAAAAGGCCGGATGGCAAGGCGCGGTGTTCGACATCGAGAATATGCCGACTTCGGCGCTCACCCCCTACATAGCCATGCTCGACCGCGTGCACGGCAAATTCGCGCGCGCCGGATTAAGGCTGGTAATAACCGCACCAGCAGGTGAGCCCGATTGGGATCTGCGCCGTTTCGCCAGCGCAGTCGATGATGTCATTTTCATGGACTATGACGATCATTGGCAAGGCGGCGAGCCGGGGCCGATTGCCGGGCAGGCGTGGTTTACCGAACAGCTTGCGCTTGCCCGCAGAGCCATTCCAGCGGACAAGTTCATCCTCGCAATCGGTTCCTACGCCTATGACTGGAGCGGCGGCAGCGCTGATGCCCTGACCATCGAGGAAGCATGGCAGTCCGCGCACGACAGCGACACCGTGCCGCGCTTTGATCCGGCGAGCGGCAACAGCGGTTTCGCCTACGAGGAAGACGGCAAGGTCCACACCGTATGGATGATGGATGTGGCAACCAACTGGAATCAGCTTGCGGCTGCTGGCGGGGTTAAAGGCATCGCCTTGTGGCGGCTCGGCAGCGAGGATCCGGCCTGGTGGGATGCCTGGGCAGCGATCCGACTCGGCAAACGCCCGGTGATTAATGATATCCCGCCGTCCAAGGGAACCGACATCGAAGGCAAAGGCGAAATCCTGCGCATCGCTGCCGAACCCACCCCCGGCCATCGCACCGCGTTATGGTCATCCAATGGCATGATCGCGGGCGAAACCTACAACACTTTGCCCACGCCCTATGTCGTGCAGCGCACGGGCGCTGATAACCCCAAGCTGATCGCGCTGACCTTTGATGATGGGCCCGATCCACTTTGGACACCGCAGGTGCTTGATGTCCTCGAGGCAAAGCGCGCGCCCGGCGCCTTTTTTGTTATTGGTGAAAACGCACTGGAGCATCCGGGCATCCTCCGCCGCATCGTCGCGGACGGTTATGAATTGGGCAACCACAGCTATACCCATCCCAACCTCGCCCAGGTTTCCGATTTCGGCACGCGGCTTGAACTCAACGCCACCCAGCGGCTGATCGAATCCTATACGGGCCATTCGATGCGGCTGTTCCGCGCGCCCTATTTTGGAGATGCCGAACCAACCACGGCCGATGAACTGCGCCCGGCAGACCTGGCCCAGCAGGGGGGCTATACGATTGTTGGCCTGCACGTCGATCCGGGCGACTGGAAAACGCCGGGTGCCGACCAGATAGTGGAGCGAACTATCGCCCAGATTGAGGCGGCGAGCGGGACCGAGGAAGACACGCACAGCGCCAATGTCGTTCTGCTGCATGATGGCGGCGGCAATCGCGAGCAGACGGTGGCGGCACTGCCGCGCATCATCGACCGGCTGCGCGCAGAAGGCTACACTCTGGTGAGCGTAGCCCAACTTGCCGGGCTTGCGCATGCTGCCGTGATGCCGCCGGTTACCGGATCAGACAGGCTGGCGGTCGGAGCCGACGTTGGCCTGTTCCTGACGCTGGCGGCAATTGGCTATGCAATCCGCTGGCTGTTCTTTTTCGCCATTGCGCTGGGCATTGCGCGTGCTGTGGTGATGACCGCGCTGGCGTTGATGGACCGCAATTCGGCCAAGGCGATGCCGTGCGATGCGCCGCAGCGAAGCGTCTCGGTGATCATTCCTGCCTATAACGAAGCGCAGGTCATTGTCGCTTCGATTACCCGCGTGCTGGCGAGCGACTACCCGGCGCTCCAGCTGATCATCGCCGATGATGGTTCAAGCGATGCCACAAGTGCGCTGGTTTCCGAGCATTTTGGCAGCGACGCCCGGGTCAAGCTGCTGACCATGGCCAACGGCGGCAAGGCGAGCGCGATAAACCGCGCGCTCGAACACGCCTCGGGTGAGATCATAATCTCGCTCGATGCCGATACCCTGTTCCTCACCGATACAATACGCAGGCTGGAGCGCTGGTTCGGTGATCCCCGCATAGGCGCAGTTGCGGGCAATGCGCGGGTGGGCAATCAGGTTAACCTCGCCACCCGCTGGCAAGCGATCGAATATGTAACTGCGCAGAATGTCGAGCGACGGGCACTCGATTCGCTGCGGGCGATCACCGTGGTGCCAGGCGCTGTTGGGGCTTGGCGGCGCGAAGCGCTCGATGCCGTTGGCGGTTATCCCGAAGACACGCTCGCCGAAGATCAGGACCTGACCATTGCCATCCAGCGTCTAGGCTGGCGGGTGGCCTATGATGTCGAGGCAGTTGCGCTTACCGAAGCACCAGAGACCTTCAAGGCGCTCGGCAAGCAGCGCTTCCGCTGGTCGTTCGGGACATTGCAGTGCCTGTGGAAGCACCGCGCGATGATGCGCGCAGGCCGCCCGCGCGGGCTGGCGTGGTTCGGTATGCCGCAGGCCTGGCTGTTCCAGATCATTTTCGCCGCAATCTCGCCGGTAATCGACCTGGCACTGGCAATCTCGGTCGGGGGAACAGTTCTGCGGATTTACCAGCATGGCTGGGCGCAAACCCAGAGCGATTCGCTGCGAATGCTCACCTATTGGGCGGTATTCGTCGGGATCGATCTTCTGGCCGGCTGGATCGCCTATCGCCTCGACCCGGTCCGCCAACGCTTCCCGGCGCTCCTTATGGTGCTCCAGCGGTTCTATTACCGGCAGATCATGTATGGCATCGTCCTGCGATCAATCAGTGCTGCTTTGCGCGGGCGGCACGTGGGATGGGGCAAGCTCGAACGCACTGGCCGGATGGATACGAGCCCGGCTTAAGGCTGGCCGCTTACGCGGCAGTCGGCACCGGCCCACTCCCAAACAAAGACTCTCCGGGCGGGGGAGCGGGCGGGGGCCGTCTTCCTTTCAGGCTCGCTGAATGACTCAATCGCTTGCCTTCCCGCGCATCCTCGTCTAGCGGCCCGCACTTCATTGACACGGAATGTCTCATTTTAACGGATGAAACATCGGTGCTCGCCTGGCTGAAAGGGCTGCCAGGGCGAGCATGTCGTGTCTCGATAAAGGAGACAGAAATGCCCAAAATGAAGACCAAGAGCGGCGTGAAGAAGCGTTTTCGCCTCACCGCAACAGGCAAGGTTAAGCACGGCGTAGCCGGCAAGCGCCACCGCCTGATAAGCCATAATGCCAAGTACATCCGCCAGAACCGCGGCACCGACGTGATCTCCGATGCAGATGCAAAAGTGATCAAAAAGTGGGCGCCCTACGGGCTTAACTGAAAGGAGGTACTGAACTATGGCACGCGTCAAACGGGGTGTTACCACCCGCGCCAAACACAAGAATATTCTCGAGCAGGCGAAGGGTTACCGCGGCCGCCGCAAGAACACGATCCGCGTCGCGCGGCAGGCGGTCGAAAAGGCCGGTCAATATGCCTATCGCGATCGCAAGGTTAAGAAGCGGTCATTCCGCGGTCTGTGGATTCAGCGCATCAACGCTGCGGTTCGCGCCGAGGGTCTGACCTATTCGCAGTTCATCCACGGCACCAAGCTGGCAGGCATCACGCTTGACCGCAAGGTTATGGCCGATCTGGCGATGAACGAAGCGGGCGTGTTCACTGCGGTGATCGCACAGGCGAAAGCTGCGCTGGGTTAATCGCCGGAGCGAAAAGGAATTTGGGGGGCGCGGGAAGCACGGCTTTCTGCGCCCTTTCCTTTTGGTTGCGCGCGATAGCCGCCAAACCGGTTGCAATCGCAGTGCCGTTTCGGCCATAGTGGCTACAACATGAGTTCGCCCACAACGCAGTCATCACAGGTTCGCGTACGGTTCTTCGCACCGCCGCCAGATCTCAGACGCTATTTCACCACATTTTATTACATGGAATTCAGCGGCACTGCCGGGAAACCGGTTGTCGATTACACCCACCCGGAATGGGCTAATTTGCGGGTTTTTCAGGGTAATGCGCCCTACTCCGAAGCTACTGATGGCTCGGCAGCCTTGGGCCCCCGCTTCAACGCCACCGGCCCCAGCAGCCGAACAATGTGCTTTACTCTGGCTCCGCCCGCGCGAATGTGGGGGGTGGGCTTGCTACCACTGGGCTGGGCGAAATACGTCGGGGTTGATGCCGCAGACCTCGCAGATACTATGGTCGATGGTGCTGTCCATCCTGCCTATGCCAGCCTTGCCCCCTTGGCGCAGCACCTGTTCGGCGCGGAGCCAGATCTTGACGCCGAATGCGCAAGAATTGCGCGTCACTTTCAGAGCTATGATCCCGCGCCTGTGCCCGACGAGGCACGAATTCAGGCGATCCACGGCGCCCTGATCGATCCCGAGGTACACACCGTCACAGATCTCGTCGCGCGGTCGGGGGTCAATCAGCGCACGCTTGAACGGATCAGCAGCCGGGTATTCGGCTTTTCACCCAAGTTGCTTTTGCGCCGTCAGCGGTTCCTGCGCTCTGTCGCCTACTTTGTCGCTGATCCGGCGCATAACTGGATCGATTCGCTCGACAGCCAGTATCACGACCAATCGCAATTTGTGCGAGATTTCAAAGCGTTCATGGGAATGACCCCGCGCAAATACGCCGCGCTCGACAAGCCTATTCTCGGTTCCTTCATGGCCGCGCGGGTGCAATTGGCGGGCCATGCGGTGCAGGGACTCGACAGCCCAGGGGGGGGCGGAAAAGTCTGATTGTTGCGGGTTTCGGCGGCAGTGTCTAAAGGCCCGCCTCTGGACACCAGCCGAACGGACTTCGCATCGTGGATTACGCAGCAACCGGTACCGAAGCGATTGCCCGTATAGCGGCGGCGAACGATCTCGATTCGCTTGAGCGGTTGCGGGTAGAATTGCTTGGCAAACAGGGTTCGATTTCGGTACTGCTTAAGTCACTGGGCGGCATGAGCGTGGATGAACGCCAAGCCCAGGGCCCGCAGATTCACGCGCTTCGTGAGAGGGTCACTACTGCGCTCGCCGATGCCAAAGCCGCGCTCGAAAGCGCCGCGCTTTCCGCCCAGCTCGCCGCAGAAAAGCTTGATCTTACTCTGCCTGCCGAGGCCACTCCGCGCGGCTCGATCCACCCGGTTTCACAAGTTATGGATGAGCTCGCCGAAATCTTTGCCGACATGGGTTTCGCCGTCGCTACCGGGCCTGAGATCGAGGACGACTGGCACAATTTCACCGCGCTCAACATCCCCGAGACGCATCCGGCGCGGGCGATGCACGACACATTTTACATTGAGGGCGACGCGCCACGCCGGGTGCTGCGCACCCATACCTCACCGGTCCAGATCCGCACGATGATGAGCGGCAGCCCGCCGATCCGGATCATCGCCCCGGGGCGCGTCTATCGCAGCGACAGCGACGCCACGCACACCCCGATGTTCCATCAGATCGAGGGGCTGGTGATCGACAAGGGCATCACCATGGGTCATTTGAAATGGACCCTGGAGACGTTCCTCAAGGCCTTTTTCGAGCGCGACGATATCGTCCTGCGGCTTCGCCCGTCCTACTTCCCCTTCACCGAACCATCGGCCGAGGTCGATGTTGGCTGGTCGATCGAGAAAGGCCGCCGCGTTGTCGGGGGCTGCGAAGGGTGGATGGAAGTGCTCGGCAGCGGGATGGTCCACCGCCGAGTGATCGAAGCGTGCGGATTAGACCCCGACGAGTGGCAGGGGTTCGCGTTCGGCACCGGGGTCGATCGGCTGGCGATGCTCAAATATGGCATGGACGACCTGCGCGCCTTCTTCGACGGCGACCTCCGCTGGGCGCGGCATTTTGGTTTCGGCGCGCTCGATGTCCCGACCTTGAGCGGGGGGGTCGGGGCGTGAAGTTCACTCTGTCCTGGCTCAAAGAGCATCTCGACACCGATACCGATGCGCAAGCCGTCGCGAACACGCTGACGCGGATCGGGCTGGAGGTCGAAAGCGTCGACAATCCCGCCGCCGCGCTGGCCCCTTTCAAGGTCGCGCGGGTGATCAGCGCGAGCCCGCACCCGCAGGCCGACAAGCTTCAGGTGCTCAGCGTCGACACTGGCGACGGCAAGCCGCTCCAAATTGTGTGCGGCGCACCCAATGCACGTGCTGGCTTGATCGGCGTGTTTGGCGGGCCAGGGACATACGTGCCGGGAAGCGATTTCACGCTCAAGCTGGCCACGATCCGCGGGGTCGAATCGAACGGCATGATGTGCTCGAACCGCGA
>JANNZB010000300.1:0-1644 GCA_031410395.1 Novosphingobium sp. | reverse complement strand
ACAAGAATGTTGGCAGCCGGATACATCGCAGAATTGAGCGCTATCAACTTGCCGCGAACCCCTGCAGGGAACAAAGCGACCACCAGCCCGGTTGCCACGACATAATAACCGCCAAGTGCAGCAGTAAGCAGCGCGCGCGCGGGCACCCAGACTTCGAAGGCGTTGAATCCGGCCAGAATCGCAGCTGAAAGTCCAATTACGGCAGCCACCGCGCCCGCCGCCCAGCGTCGCCCTACCCAAACGACGAACGACGCCCAGAAAATTGCCCCGACGGTGATGCCGATATTCCCGGCACTGGAGACAATCGCAGTTTGGCCAACGCTTAAACCCAGGTCTGAGACAACATAAGGCCGCACGTAGTCAGCAACGACAAAGTTGTAGCAATAGAGCGTGTAACCAAACAGCACGACCAGATAAACGGTAATGCGGCGTGCAAGCGGAATCTCGCTGGCATGCCTTAGAATGCCGCCATTCGGGGCCTTCGCCCCTGTATCGTTCGCCGCCCTGATCACCACAGTAATATAGACAGCGCGAGCGGGCTAAGGCAAAGGTTATTTGCATAGCCTTGCAAAGGAATCTGCCATGCCTGAATGGACATTGCTCGCTGCTGGACTAAAATTCCCTGAAGGCCCGGTGTGGTGCGCTGATGACAGTGTGTTGTTGGTGGAAATCGAGCGCGGCACGATCAGCCGGGTTGCTGCTGATGGCACAGTGAGCATCGCCGCCGATCCGGGCGGCGGGCCAAACGGTCTGGCAATGGGGTCGGATGGGTTGCTCTATGCCTGCCAGAATGGCGGTTGCCTGTGGCGGGAATGGAACGGGATGCGCCTACCGCACGGTATCCCCGAGGGCTATCCCGGCGGATCGATCCAGCGGTTCGATCTGGCGGTGGGAACGATGGAAACACTATACACCCATGCAGGCCCCAATGGCAGTGAACTGCCGCTGTGGGGGCCGAATGATCTAGTATTCGATGGCCACGGCGGCTTCTGGTTCACTGACAACGGCAAGGCAGACGGACGCACAAAGCGCGTCACCGGGGTATTTTATGCTCGGGTCGATGGCAGCCTTTGCCGCGAAGTCATCCACCCGCTCGACGGGCCGAACGGGATTGGCATCTCGCCCGATGGCCTCACGCTCTATGTCAGCGAGACACCATCAGCGCGGCTCTGGGCTTTTGACATCGCCGCGCCGGGCGAAGTGGCGCTGAAACCCGGCCTGCGCGGCCCAAGCGGGCGTTTGCTCTATACTGCGCCGGGCGTCAGCGCGTTTGACAGCCTTGCTGTCGAGGCTTGCGGCAACATCTGCGTCGCCACCATCGGCCTGCCTGGGATCAGCGGGATCAGCGTGGTCGATCCGGTGGGCAGATTGGTCGAACATGTGCCAACCGATGACGCATTCACCACCAACATTACCTTTGGCGGGCCAGATCTGATGACGGCCTATGCCACGCTGGGCGGCACCGGCCGCCTCGTCAGCCGCCCATGGAAGCGCCCCGGGCTGGCGCTTGCCTATGCGGGCTAAGGCGGCGGTTCACGTACCGTGATTGATCAAGTCAGGATCGCCGCCCTGCGCCATGATGTTGATCGACACAGCGCGCTCGCCAGCGAAGCGGTGCAGCGCGTGCGGCCCGCCTGCTTTTGG
>JANNZB010000299.1:0-1793 GCA_031410395.1 Novosphingobium sp. | reverse complement strand
CCGCTGGTGCGCGATTGCCGGGCGCTTCTCGATGAAAACAGCCGCTTCCTGTTCCTCACCGTCTATGCGGTGCGGATGAGTTCCTTGGCGCTCGCCGGGTTGTTGGCGGAGCACTTTGCCGATTTGCCGGGAACCATCGAGCACGGCGATCTTGCGGTGCGGGAAGACCTTCGACAAGCTCAGGATGAGCGGGAGGAAGGCCGCCTCCTTCCTACAGCCATCTTCGCGCGTTGGCGGGGTTGAACAAGTAACGGAATATGCTCCCCCGCGAAGGAGGGGGCCTCAGGAGGCTGGACGGAAGTTAGCGACTGGAGGCCTGAGGCCCCCGCCTTCGCGGGGGAGCAATTTTTCAGATTGGATGCACGAGGCTCGGCTCAGCGCTTACTTTTTGGCTTCTTGAACCGCAGCACCATCTGATCGGTCTTGCCGCGGGCGACATCCCTTTCGTGCTTGCTGTGATCATCATCGGCATGGCGCAGCATATCGCTCTGCGCATCAAGCTTGAACCCCGCCGCTTCGACTTCCCGGATCACCAGCGCCTTTTCGATGCGGTGGAGCGTCGATGTCACGCTCGCGCCAGTCCCCGGACCCGATTCGTGATCGTTGATCAGATAGACCCCGCCGGGCTTGAGCGCGGCATAGGCGGCCTTGGTCAGTTTGGCGGCAAAGTCGCTGTCACCATCTTTGACGTTTTTAAAGTCGTGATAGTTGAGCGAGGTAAATACCACGTCGACCGGCACCGGTGCCAGCGTTGCCATTCCCTGGCCAGAAAGCTCGGTGGTGTTGGGATGGGTCTTGGCCCATTCGACCACCGCTGCCGATGGCTTGTTTGATACGGTATAGACGTGGCCTTTGGGGCCCACGACCATGCTGATCAGCCGGGTATAATAACCGCCGCCGGGGGCCAGTTCAGCCACCACCGATCCCGATTTAACTCCGCCAAATGCCAGCAATTGTGCTGGTTTGCGATCTGCATCGCGCGCTTTGTCGGCGTCGGGGCGTTCGGCGCTGGCAAGCAGCACCGCGAAACTGGTGGCACCAGCGGCGACTATTGGTGCCGCGATAAGGACTGCTGCCAATGTGCCTGAAACCCATGCGCGCATAAAACTTCTCCAATGAAATTGTTGCGTCGTCCTAGTCGCATATGATCCCACCGCCAAACGGGCATTTGTATTCAAACGTAGCGCGATCTCTGGACAGGTCCGTGCCGCTCTGCCATCGCCGCCGCTTATGGCAGACAGTCTTATCCTCGAAGTCGCCGATCTCGAACACGATGTCCTGACCGGCATCTATTCGGAGGAAACCGGCCGGCCGCAGCCCTTGCGGATCACGATTCAGGTGCGGCTGAAGGTGGCGAATCGCTACGAGCCCGATAGCCCGCTGAGCGCCAGCAAGAACTACATGGATCTTAAATTTGCGGCGACCGATGCGCTGCCGCCCGGTGTCCATTTCAAGCTGATCGAAGCGGTCGCCGATCATATTTGCGAAACCCTGTTTTTGCAGGATGACCGGATCGAGGCGGTGACGGTCAAGATCGTCAAGCTGGCGATCAGCGAGGCGGGTGAGGAAATCGGCATGACCCTGACGCGGGAGCGCGGCTGAAGTGCCGGTGCGGCCCGGAGCGCTGCTGCGGGTCGAGGGCCTATCGGCCGGCGCGCTGACGGCGGCCGCCCAGTTCCACGCCGAGATCCTGCCCCAGGCGCTGGAAGTGCTGGTCGGCGGCGAGGATGTGATCCTGGCCTTCGCCGCTGCCGATCATACCCACAAGGCCTGGCGTCTGGCCGTGGTCCAGC
>JANNZB010000298.1:0-6182 GCA_031410395.1 Novosphingobium sp. | reverse complement strand
GACCACCGGCAATAAAAGCGAAATGAGCGTCGGTTATGCGACGATCTATGGCGACATGGCAGGCGGCTATAATCCGCTCAAAGACGCCTATAAAATGACCGTTTTCGCCATCAGCAAGTGGCGCAACGAGCACAAACCGCGCATCGGGCTTGGACCGGAAGGCCGTGTGATCCCCGAAAACATCATCACCAAACCGCCCAGCGCGGAATTGCGGCCCGACCAGAAGGATTCAGATTCGCTCCCCGAATATCCAGTGCTCGATGGCATTCTGCTCGGCTTGGTTGAGCATGAAAAGAGCGTCGATCAACTGGTCGATGAAGGCTTTGACCGCGCTACAGTGATCCGCATCGAACGGCTGCTGCATCTGGCCGAATACAAGCGGCGGCAGGCGCCTCCGGGGGTCAAGCTGGGTTCGCGCAATTTTGGACGGGACCGCCGATATCCGATCACGCATGCGTTTCGCTCTGCCTGACCACTCCATCATGACCATCACCACCCGCTTCGCCCCATCCCCTACCGGGAACCTGCACGTCGGCAATATACGAACGGCACTACACAATTGGATGCTGGCGCGCAGAGCTGGCGGGCGGTTCCTGCTGCGCATTGATGATACCGATGCAGAGCGCAGCCGGGAAGAATATGTCGAAGCCATCCGCGCTGATCTGGAATGGCTGGGGCTGACTCCCGATGGCGAGGTGCGCCAGTCTGCGCGGTTCGATCTGTATGAACGCGAGTTTGAAAAGCTGGTTGCGGCAGGCCGGGTGTATCGCGCCTATGAGACGGCGCAGGAGCTTGACCTAAAGCGCAAGGTGCTACTTGGGCGCGGTCTGCCTCCGATCTATGATCGCGCCGCGCTGGACGTGACCGAAGCAGATCATTTGGCACATATTGCGGCAGGATTGCGCCCTCATTGGCGCTTTTTGCTCGATCGCGCGCGGCCCATTGAGTGGCACGACGGCATTCGCGGTATTCAGCGTTTCGATGCGGCGCAGATGTCCGATCCAGTGATCCGCCGCGCCGATGGCTCATGGCTTTATATGTTGCCATCGGTAATCGACGATATCGCGATGGGCGTGACTGACGTACTGCGCGGTGAGGATCACGTCTCGAACACCGCAACCCAGATCCAGATGTTCCAGGCCTTCGCCGTCGATCCCCCGGCATTCGTGCATGAGGCGTTGCTGGTTGGCAGCGAGGGGAAGCTTTCCAAGCGGCTGGGCTCGTTGGGCTTGGCCGAACTGCGCGAGGCGGGGATCGAGCCTGAGGCGCTGATCGCCCTGCTCGCGCGGCTTGGGACATCGAAGCCAGTTGAGGCGATTGCCGAGCCCGATCAGCTTGCCGCCAGTTTTGATCTCAGCACTTTCGGCCGTGCGCCTGCGCGGTTTAACGAGGCGGAGCTGCACCGGCTCAACGCCCAGATCGTTCACCACCTTCCCTTCGCTCGCGTGCGCCATCTGCTGCCTGAGGACATGGGCGAGGCCGGGTGGGAGGCGATACGGCCCAATCTTGCCCACATTTCCGAAGCGGCGGGTTGGTGGCAAATCGTTGCCAGCCCGCTCAGTCCGCCCGCGCTGGAAGCCGAGGATCGCGGCTTTGTTGTGCTCGCGGCCGAAATTCTGACGGCGCAGGCCTGGGGCGAAACATCGTGGCAGACGCTCACCGCTGCGCTCAAGGAAGCGACTGGACGCAAGGGCAAAATGCTGTTTTTGCCGCTGCGGCTGGCGCTGACAGGACTTGAACATGGGCCAGACATGGGCGCGCTCTTGCCACTTATTGGCCGGGACGCAGCAATCACCCGGCTTCGCGCAGCGGGATGACAAATTCTAGATTGTTTCATCAGAAACGTGTTTTAACTTGCTTGTAGGGCAAGGGCCTGTCATTTTCGGGAGTCGCAGAAAAAGATTCTCAAGGTCATAACATGATGAAAACACGCAAGGCTCCAGGTGTGCTGGCCATGGCTGCGCTGCTCGGCAGTTGCGGTGATGGCGGTACGTCGAGTGGCGGCACAGCCGTCATCCCGACCCCGACACCAACTCCAGTTGCGAGCACCTCATCGGGTTGCTCACTGCGGCAGCGGCAGGATTGGGCCTTGGCACAGTTGCAGGAATGGTATCTGTTCCCGACGCTGCTGGATACCGCCGCCAATCCTGATTCCTATAGCGATGTTCCAACTTATATTAACGCGCTGACTGCTCCGGCGCGGGCGCAGTCAAAGGATCGCTTTTTCACGTACCTGACCTCGATCGCTCAAGAGAATGCTTTCATCTCCACAGGGTCAAGCGCAGGCTATGGCATCCGCCTATCCTATGACAGCGTCAACCGGCGGCTGTTTGTCGCTGAAGCATTCGAAGGCGCCCCCGGTCTCGCCGCCGGACTGGATCGCGGGGTAGAGATTACCGCGATCGGCGTTTCGCCAACCACCCTGCAAACAGTCGCTTCGCTGTTCGCCAGCGGCGGCTCGCAGGCGGTTTCTGATGCACTGGGGCCGAGCACCGCAGGGACGACCCGTTCGCTGCAGATCATCAGCGGCGGCACCACCAGCACGATCACCGCGACCAAGGCGGACTATGCCATAACGCCGGTATCCTCGCGCTATGGCGCCAAGGTGCTCACCGAAGGCACGCGCAAAATCGGCTATGTCAACCTGCGGACCTTCATCGATACCGCCGATCCCGCGCTGCGCAACGCCTTCGCCACATTCAAGGCGCAGGGCGTAACCGAACTGATCGTCGATCTGCGTTACAATGGCGGGGGGCTGGTTTCGATTGCCGAATTATTCGGTGATCTGATGGGTGGTGGACATGCGGGGCAGGTGTTTTCTTTCACCACCTTCCGGCCAGAGAAGGCGGCACAATACAACAGCGTTAAAAACTTCGTTGCCCAGACACAGACGGTCGCGCCAACCAAAATAGCCTTTATCGGCACCGGCAGCACAGCATCGGCTAGCGAACTGGTGACGAATTCAATGCGCCCCTACCTCGGCGCGTCAGAAGCGCTGGTCGGCAGCAATACCTATGGCAAACCAGTGGGACAGGTGGCGCTTGATCGCAGCGCCTGCGATGACCGGCTGCGGGCGGTTGCCTTTCGCACCGAGAATGCCAATCATCAGGGCGACTATTACACTGGTCTCGCCTCGGTCATGGAGCGGACCTGTGCGGCGGCGGACGATATCACCCATCCGCTGGGCGATGCCAACGAGACCTCGATCAAGGTCGCGCTGGATTACCTGGCAGGGCGCAGCTGCACCGCATTTACCGCGGATACTCCCGGCGTGCAGCGTGCGCAGACCGCCGAGCCGCGCAATCTGTTGCTATCTCCATCAGCACCGACGGCATCACAGCGCGAGACGCCGGGCCTGTTCTGAACCGAACAGGCGCGCAGCCGGGGCGCGGATATTGTTTAGCTAAGCCCGCAAAACGCGCCTAAGGTTTCCGCAGGGCGCACCGTCCAAGGAGGCATGCCATGGCCAAGGGTCAAATGAAGTCTAACAAGGAATCCCGTAAACCCAAGGCGGAAAAGCCACCAAAAGGCAACGCGTCTCAGCCCACTGCCAAGCCCGGTAACGTCCAGGGGCTGGAAAACATGAAGAGCGGTCGGTGAAGGTTCAGGTTTAGGGCTGAGCGATGTAAGCGAGCATAAAAGGCTCCCCGCCTAACTTGAGGCGCGACCAACGTGCTGTTTGCCGAGCCAGCAACGCCGCCCGTGCCGCAGAGTCTGCGTTCTGAGCGATAGCCAGATGATGAAGCGATTCAGCCAATTTTACGCGCGACGAGTAATCTGCAAAGTGCGGGAGAGCGGTCCGCCTGGGTTTGGTGCCGGTTCCGTTGCGGCGGATTGCGCGAGCCATTTGCCCCTTGGAACCCAACCCCCTGTCGTGCGTTTTACCCCACATGGCGTCTTGGCCATGGGTGAGAAGGAGCAAGACAATGTGGATGATGATCGGAGTAATTCTGCTGGTCCTGTGGCTGCTGGGCGCATTCGCGTTTCACATTGCTGGCGGGCTAATTCACATCCTGCTGGTCATCGCGCTTATAGCTGTGGTCGTTCACTTCGTGACTGGCCGAAAGGTCGTCTAAGCTGAGATTGCGCCGTGGTGGCGTGACGGCTTGCTTCACCCGGTTCGTCATAACGGGGATGCGCCATGCGCAGATACCTTCCTTCACCCTTGATGATTGTCGGTGCCGCGCTCGGCGCAATCATCTTGGGCCTTTCAGTTCCGCGTCCGGTAATGCTGCAGGCATACGCACCTGCGCCCTATCAGCACATGGCAACTGGCAGCTATAGCGGAAACTCCTATCAATTTGTCGAAACGGGACCGGTTGAAATGGTGCCCGATTTCCAGTGGAACCAACGGCAGGCGCCTACTGTTCCGGATTATGCACGTAACGCACTTGAAGAAGCCCAAAGCAACTTTAACTCACAACCCGAGGCCTTCGTTCTGGTCGAGCCGGTAAGGCCCACGCGGGGAATGAGGGGCCAGAATCCAAGTCCGGCGCGCTCGATATCGCAGCCGGCTCCTGACGCCGCAATAGCCGCAGATGATCGCGCACCCAACGAAAACGACGTATCTATTGCGCCCGAAACGCCTTCGGATATGTGAACTGAGATTACCGGTTATTCGAGAGCCTGCGATAATCTGTGCCAAATCGTCCCCTGACCGAGGAGGAGCTCGTTATAAGAGCAAGAGCCAGTCGCTATCCTCCGAAAAGCCATGTCCCCATCAATCTTCCAAATGGAAAGGTGAAAAATCCCGCAATCAAAAGCGCACCGGCAACCATGCCGCGCACACTGCGTTGGTGGCGTTTGATATTTTGGTTGCGTGCGCTGATGACGATGATCGGCACCTGAACCAAAGTAAAAACCGAAAGCATGTGGATCAGCGAAAAGTGCCCCGGCGTGATAACTTTGACCCCCAGGCTTATCGCCGCGGTCAGCCCCATGGACGAGGCCCAGATCCAGCCGAACATGCGGTGAAGCCTGTCGCCGCGCGGGCGCAGCAGCATCATTGGCGTGAGCCCCAGCGCGATGATGATGGTGAGCAGATGCGCCCAGATCACCTGCGGCAGCAGATGCCACTGGCTATACCCGCGCGCCAGTGCAGCCAGCACCGCTGCCAGCATCAGCATTGATCCCAAGGCCAGCACCCGTTCATAGGTATCGGGCGCAAAGGGGCTGCGCCTTATGCCCGAGGACGCCGATGCACCCGGTTCAATCGTGCCCGCGTCCGCCTGTTCCAACATACAAATCGCCCCTGCCCTTCAAGAATTCAGCTGATTTTTCCGCCATTCCGGCTAGGCCGCCTGCGGCAGATCAGCCTCGCACTTCAGCCTGATGCCTAGCGCCGATAGAACCTTGAGCAGCGTTTCCAGCGTCGGATTACCGTTCTCGCCCAGCGCCGTGTAGAGCGCCTGCCGGTTGACCCCTGATTTGGCGGCGATCTTGGTCATGCCTTCGGAGCGGGCGACATCGCCCAGCACGCGCGCGATATAGGGGAGGTGGCCGCTTTCGAAGGCATCGTTGAGGAAATCGATGACCGCTTCGGGGGTGCGGATATATTTTGCCGCGTCAAAGGGTGTGGTTACCAGTTTGGTCATTTCAAATCTCCTTGGCCCCAATAGCTTTGGCTCAAATATTCTTGGCAAGTGCCTTGGCCAGTTTGATCGCCCGTTCCTGGTCGCGCTTGGCGCTTCCACACAGTAATATGACAATCACCCGTTCCCGCATCGTGTAAAAGAGCCGATAGCCCGGCCCATAATCGATCCGCAACTCGCTGACCCCGTCATGGACGGTTTTCCAATCACCGAGCAGCCCCGCTTCGATCCGCCGAATGCGCTGCGCAATCTTCACCTGCGCCGTCTCGTCGCGCAGCCCATCGAGCCAAGCCTCAAACTCTTCGGTGCGTTCGACGCGAAACATTGTCGGTTATATACGACAGTCTGGGGTGGAGGTCAAGGGTGGAGGATCTGAAGATTAAGGATCAGCCCTGCGCAGGCCCCACAACCGCGCCCACCGACAGCGCCGTCCTCGGCACCCGCATCAGCTCTCTCTTTCTGATCGGCGACCTGGGGGGAGGCTAGCGCGGAATGGTGGGGATGGGGAGGGGGTTACCTATCGTCATCGTCAAGATCATCTTCGACTTGGACGGGGCCAGCTGGCCGACGGAACCCATAATTCTCTAACTG
>JANNZB010000297.1:0-9904 GCA_031410395.1 Novosphingobium sp. | reverse complement strand
TTCTGATGCTTGACCTGGCCTGGGCAGACAAACAATTCTCATTACGCCGTGAAGGTCATAGTCTCCCGCAGAGCCTTTATCTCGAACAGCGTGCCTATGATTTCGACATGGCTGCAATCTTTGGCCAGACCTGGCTGATGGCCGCATTCGAATGCGAATTGGCTAATCCCGGGAGCTATCTGGCCATGTCTGTCGGCAATTGGCCGGTGATTATCACCCGCAATCGCGATGGCGAAATCAAGGCTTTTCACAACAGCTGTCGCCACCGTGGCTCGATACTGTGCCAGCCTGGAGGCGGCACTGCAGCACGGTTGGTTTGCCCCTATCACCGTTGGACTTACGACCTCAATGGTGCGCTGTTGGCCGCCGGCCGCATGCCTGACGACTTCCGCAGGGAAGAGCACGGGCTGAAACAAATCGCGACGGACTGCGTTGCCGGGGTAATCTTCATTTGCCTTGCCGAATGCCCGCCACAATTTGGCGATTTTGCAAAGCAGTTCGCGGTCTATGCCGCGCCGCATAACTTCAAGGATGCCAAGCTGGCTGCTTCCAGCGTGCTTGTCGAATATGCCAACTGGAAGCTGGTGATGGAAAATGCGCGCGAGTGCTACCACTGCGCCACAGGTCATCCCGAACTTTCAAAAACTTTCCCGGTCAACATGTCCCGGCATTTCGATAGCGGCGAAGATGCGCGCAACGCTGCCTTTGCCGCGCGGATGGATGGCCTTGGCCTGGCCCAAGCCGCGATTGAGGGCGATTGCTGGCAAATCGCCCGTTTCGCGCTCAATGAGGGCTGCGTTTCAATCTCCGACGACGGCCAACATTTGTCGAAGAAGCTGATGTGCGACTTTGATGGCGGCGATCTTGGCTCGATGCGCTGGGCGATCGATCCGCATCTTTTTGCCCATTCCACCGCAGACCATGCCTTCGTGTTCAACTGCATGCCGATTGGCCCGGCTGAAACCCATGCCGTCAACAAATGGTTCGTTCATAAGGACGCGGTGGAAGGCGTCGACTATCACACTGATGAGCTGATGTATCTGTGGACGCGGACCAATGATCAGGACAAGTGGCTCGCCGAGAACAACCATCGTGGTGTGACCAGCCCGGCCTATACGCCGGGACCCTATTCGCATGAAGCCGAGATGCTCGCCCGACACTTTACCGATTGGTATTGCGACAAGGCCCGTGCATACATCGCATCCCATGACGAATGAGCCGCCCCCCGGCGTCAGGCCGGAAACTCTCGCCGTAGCTTTCGGCTACGATCCGCAAAGCGCATCGGGATCGGTCAAGCCGCCGATCTATATGACCTCGACTTTTGTTTATCCCACGGCCCAGCATGCCAAGCATGTTCATGAGGCCTTTTTCGATGGAACCGGGCCGCTCGCCGGGCAAGCGCAATATATCTATTCGCGCCTCGGCCATCCTGGTCTCGACATCCTCGAAGCCCGTTTGGCTGCAATAGACGGGGCCGAGGCAGCTGCGACATTCTGCAGCGGCATGGCCGCGCATTCCTCCGTTGCCCTGTCCTTCGTTCATCCCGGCGAAAGTGTCCTGCATGGCCGGCCGATCTACGGCGGGGTCGATCTACTCTACAATCTGATCCTGTCCGAGCACGGCGTTTTTGCCGAAGCCTATCTCGACGGCACCAACGAAGAAGGTGTCCGCTCTGCGGCCAAAGCGGCGATTGCCAAAGGGCCGCTCAAGCTGATCATTGCCGAAACCCCGGCCAATCCAACCGCGGCAATTGTCGATCTGGCGATTATGGTGCAGATCGCCGACGAAGTGGGCCAGCAGCAGGGCCATCGACCGCTGGTCCTGGTCGATAACACGCTGCTTGGCCCCTTCGCCCAGCGCCCGATCGAGCTGGGCGCAGATCTCTGCCTGACCTCGCTTACAAAATATTGCGGCGGACACAGCGACTTGCTGGCCGGCGGTATTACCGGTCGTCGTGAACTGATCGACCGGCTGAGACTGCTTCGCACGACTTGGGGCAACCACCTCGATCCCTACACCGCATGGCTGGTGACGCGTAGCCTGGAATCGGTCCATGTCCGCACCGAACGGGCGATGAGCAACGCCCGCACAGTGGCCGAATTCCTGCGTGATCATCCCAAGGTGGCCGGGGTGACCTTCCTGGGTTTTCTGCCGGAAGGCAGCCGCCAGCGCGCGGTCTACGATCGCCAATGCAAGGCCGCGGGATCAACGTTCTCGTTTCATTTGCATGGCGGCGAAGCTGAGGCATTCCGCATGCTTGACCGGCTACGGTTGATGAAGCTGGCGGTCAGCCTGGGCGGATCAGAAACGCTGATCTGCCATTCGGCGACCACGACGCATTATGCTATTCCGCTGGAGAAGCGGCTTGAAGGCGGCATTTCCGACGGCACCATGCGCCTCTCGATCGGGCTTGAACACGTGGACGATCTGATCGCAGATCTGGAGCAGGCGTTGGAAGCAGTATGACCGCGCGAAAACATGACCCACATGCAATCGATGGAAAGTTTCCTGCCCCGGAACAGAAGTTTGACGTGGTTGTCATCGGCGCAGGTACAAGCGGAAGCCAGGCGGCGCTGAAGGCAGTCGAGGCTGGGCACCGGGTGCTACTGATCGACGAGAACCCGGTCTCGGGCGCGCTAATCGGCAATGACGTGCCCTGGTTCTTCGGCGGCCGGGTCACTACCGCAGTTCAGAATAGCGAGCGCATGATCGAGACCGTGTTCACCAACATGCCCTGGTTGGAGCCGATCATTGAAGCCGGCGTTGAAGTGCAGCTCGGCACAATGGCATGGGGCGTCTATCGCAATGGCCCCCTGGTCGGCAGTCTGCCTGAGCAAGTGGTTGGTCTGGCGGATTCAAAGCGTTCATGGCTGGTTGGCTTTGACCATTTGATAATCGCCACTGGCGCGCGCGATCTGGCCATCGCCTTCCCCGGCTGGAACCAGCCCGGGGTGATGGGTGCCGCAGCACTGCGGATGTTGCTGGAGCGCTATGAAGCATTCGCAGGACGGCGGCTCGTAGTGATCGGATCGCACGATCTGGGATTGGAGACCGCTCTGCTTGCCAGTACCAAAGGCCTGGATGTGACCGCCGTGGTTGAAGTGCGCGCCACGCCGCAGGGTGAACCTGCACTGCTGGCGCAGGTCGTGGGCCAAGGCATCGCGATCCACTGCGGGGTCTATCCTGTTGAAGCGAAGGGCGGACTCGATGGAGTGGAGCAACTGATCCTCTCCGACGGCAACACGCTTGCCTGCGACAGTGTGGTCATGGCCGTCGGGCTAGTGCCGATGATTGAATTGAACGATGCCCTCAATGGCCCGCGCCGGTTTGATGCATCGCGCGGTGGTTGGATACCCGAGGAAAGCGTTGCCATCACTTTTGCCGGGCTGTCTGCTGGGCTGCCGGATGTCGGCTTTGACCATGCCGCCTACCGGATCGAATGGCTCGATGCTTTGGGCGGTGCCTGTAGTGGCGACACCATCATCTGTCAGTGCGAGGAAATGACCCTGTCCGACGTGATCGCGGTCCAGCCGCCGCGCTATCTTGAACGATCCCCGACCATGCAGAAGCGTTCGCTAAAGACGCTGCTCGCGGATGGTCCACCAAACCAAGATCAGGTCAAGCGGCTGACCCGCATCGGCATGGGCCAGTGCCAGGGCCGCCGCTGCCGCGATCAGGTGGCGATGATCTTGGCAATCGAAGCCGGAAAACCGCTGGCGGAATTGCCGCTCGCCACCCACCGCGCGCCTGTCCGTCCGCTGCCCCTGAAGGTTCTTGCCGACTGGGATGAAGGAGACGAAATGCGGGCCGGCTGGGATGTCTGGATGGGTATTCCGACGCAATGGGTTCCCTATGCTGACATCGGGACAGCGCACGAAGAAGACAACCGGCGCAAGCTGGGTGGAAACATGAGTCTGTGAACGCACAGAAGGTCGTAGTAATTGGCGCAGGTGCCACCGGGCTGAGCACCGCCTGGTGGCTGGCGCGATCTGGCATCCAGATCACCGTTCTCGACAAGGGGATCGTCGGATGGGAGGCTTCGGGCCGCAACGGCGGCGGCTGTTCACATTACCAGAGCCCTCTTTTCGAGGAGGAGCAACGCCTCTGGCCAGAGATGGACGACCTTCTAGGCTATCCAACCGAGCACAGCGCCGAGCGGATCGTCATGGCAGTAACCCCGCGCCAGCTTGAACAGTACCACTATATCGCGGGCATGTGTAACAGGCTGGGCTACCGGGTCGATCTGCTCGACGCTGACCAGGTACGCGAGGCAGTAACGCTTGCCGGGGACAATTGCCTGGGTGGGATCCACTATCGCTTCGGCGGCCACGCCAATCCACACCGCACCGTCCAGGCCTATGCCTGGGCAATCCAGGACCTGGGCGGACGGATCTTGCAACACTCGCCAGCAACCGGCTTCCGGACCGCTGGCGGCAAAGTTATCGCAGTCGAAAGCATCAGCGGGACCCATGAATGCGACGCATTGGTGATCGCGGCGGGCCCGCAGACCGGCATGCTTGCAGCGCAGCTGGAGATCGACCTACCGCTAGCCACAGCGCGCGCTGAGATGATCGTCACCGAACCCGCACCGATGATGAAACTGGGTGGGGTTGACGGCAACGGGCTCTATGGTCGCCAGACCCTGCGCGGCAATTTGGCCTATGGCGGCGGCCCCCACGAATGGGTGGAATTTGGCGAATTTGGCCCTGAAGTGAAGCCGAGCACTCCCCTCACAAGAAACCTTGCGCGGCGGCTGGCCGAGCTGCTTCCGGGGGCCGCGCACCTCAACGTGATTCGTTCGTGGGCCGGCGTGATCGAAATGACCCCCGATGGACGTCCGGTAATCGATCGGCGCGGGAATGTGACGCTGTGTACCATGTCCGGCGTCGGTTTCGGCCTTTCCCCGGCGACCGGCCATGCAGTAAGCGATCTGGTGCTGGAGGGGCGTTGCAGTTTTGCCGATATCGACAAGCTGGCACTGGCCCGATTCGACGGGATTGAGTCGGACTGGCGCGAGAAGCGCGGTTGGATGCCGCTTTGATGAGCAAGTATTCGGCATTCGGACTCTTGCGCGGGGCGCTCAACGGGCAGAAACACTGGAAGCCCGCTTGGCGCGATCCCGAGCCCAAATCGCATTACGACATCATAATTATTGGCGGCGGCGGTCACGGACTCGCGACGGCCTATTATCTCGCCAAGGTGCATGGCCTGCGAAACGTTGCGGTACTGGAAAAGGGCTGGATCGGAGGCGGCAATACTGGTCGTAATACCACAATTGTTCGCTCCAACTATCGCCTCGCGCCACTTCATGATTTCTTCGAATTCGGACTTAAGCTTTGGCACAATCTAAGCGACGAGCTCAATTACAACGTCATGTTTTCACCTCGTGGCGCGATGTTCCTCGGGCATAGCGATGGAGATATGGTGAGACTCGCCGAACGCGGCGATGCCATGCGCTGCGACGGGATCGATGCTGATCTTATGACGCGCGATGAGGTGGCGAAACTGGAGCCATTACTCGATATGTCGCGCGATGCCCGTTTTCCGATCCAGGGCGGGCTGATCCAGAGGCGCGGTGGCACTGCGCGGCATGATGCAGTTGCCTGGGGCTATGCGCGGGCTGCGGATTCGCTGGGCGTCGACATCATCCAGAATTGTGAAGTGACCGGCTTTGTCCGCGATGGCGATGCGGTGGTTGGAGCGGAAACCACACGCGGGCGA
This sequence comes from Novosphingobium sp., assembly GCA_031410395.1. GTDB lineage: Bacteria > Pseudomonadota > Alphaproteobacteria > Sphingomonadales > Sphingomonadaceae > Novosphingobium. The sequence continues at coordinate 4,183 of JANNZB010000297.1, read as the reverse complement.
ATTGGTGCGGGTCGCATTGGCATATGTGTAGCGGGGCATAGCGGTCATGTCGCGGGGCTGGCTGGCCTCAAGCTGCCGATCGAATCGCAAACCCTGCAAGCGATGGTGACCGAGGGTGTGAAGCCCATGATCAACAGCGTGATCATGTCTCAATCTCTGCACTGTTACATTAGCCAATCAGACAAGGGCGGCATTGTCTTTGGGGGCGATCCCGACAATTGGCCAAGTTATGCGCAGCGCGGCCACCCTATGGTTATGGAAGGCGCCGTGGCACAGGGCCTTGCGCTCGTTCCCGCGCTTTCGCGCCTGCGCATGGTGCGGACATGGTCAGGTGTGACCGATATGAGCTGCGACGGTGCACCGATCATTGGCGAAACGCCCGTTCGCAATCTCTATCTCAACGGCGGCTGGTGCTATGGCGGGTTCAAGGCAACCCCGGCGTCGGGTTGGACTTATGCTCATACGTTGGCGACTGGTAAGCCTCATAAGCTCAACGCGCCCTTCTCGCTCGGCCGCTTTGAGCGCGGCGCGACAATCGATGAAACAGGGACCGGCCCGATGCCGTGTAGCCGGTAATGATGCAGATCACCTGCCCCCATTGCGGCCCACGCGCTCAAAGCGAGTTCATCTTTGAACGAACGGTTGATTCCGTGGTCGCACTGGATGCCGCCCCCGAAGTCGCGATGGTTACTTTGTTCACCCGCAACAATCCGCGCGGAGTGGATGATGAGCTTTGGCGCCATACTTATGGGTGCCGCGCATGGCTGGCCATGACCCGGCACCGCGTGACCAATGAAATCATCGCCACCCGCGCCGTTGGGCCGGAGGCGTTGCCATGATCAGCTTCAGCTTCGACGGCAAAGGCTATCAGGCGCAGGAAGGCGATACCCTCGCGGCGGCGCTGTTGCGTAACGGCATTGGTCTCATTGGACGCAGTTTCAAATATCACCGACCGCGCGGGATCATGACTGCGGGAGTTGAAGAACCCAATGCGCTGGTCACTGTAGGCGAAGGCGGGCGGGCCGAACCAAATACGCGCGCGACCGACGTGTTCGTTTATGAAGGATTGGTCGCTAGGAGCCAGAACCGCTGGCCCAGCCTGTCTGTCGATTTCGGCGCAATTCTCGGCCTCGCTTCCTCTGTCTTGCCCGCCGGTTTCTATTACAAAACCTTTTTCGGTTCGGCCAGGCGCTGGATGTTCTATGAGTATTTCATTCGCAAGGCGGCTGGTCTCGGCTCTGCGCCGACCGACACCGACCCGGACCGGTTCAGCCAGCGCGCAGCGTTTTGCGATGTGCTTGTCGTTGGCGGGGGGCCAGCGGGACTATCCGCGGCACTTAAGGTGGCCGAGGAAGGCAAGCGAGTCATCCTGGCCGAACAGGACGGCATCCTCGGCCACTCGCTAGTCCGCGATCCACAGGGATTGGACGCAGCCTGGATTGTTGCCACCGCCGCGCGCATCTGCGCTGCTGGTGGCCGCATCCTCACGCGCACGACGGCATCGGGCTACTGGGAGCATGATCTTGTCACGCTCACGCAGCGGATTGCCGAACCGGGACAAGTGCCCCCGGCCGGTGTCGCCCAGCGGCTCTGGCATGTCCGCGCTGGCCAAGTGATCCTTGCCACCGGCTGCATTGAAAGGCCCATGGCCTTTGCGAATAATGACCGGCCTGGCGTGATGCTTTCGCAAGCCGTGCGCAGCTATGTTCATCGTTTTGGTGTGACCCCCGGCAAGCGTGTGGTGCTCGCGACCAATAATGACGATGCCTACAAGACTGTCCGCGCATTGACGGCGGCGGGCGCAGAGATTGTCGCGATACTGGATGCGCGGCCAGCCCCTGCTGGGGAGAATTGCGGCTTTCCGGTCCACAACAATGCCGTTCCGCTGTCCACAACGGGGGCGCGGCATTGCCTGAAAAGCGTCAGCGCACAGGTGGGCACCACCACACAAAGCTGGAAGGCTGACCTGCTCACTGTGTCAGGCGGGTTCACGCCGGTCGTTCACCTCCATATGCAAGCCGGCGGCACGCTCGCTTGGAACGAAGCCGCTCAAGCCTTTGTCCCAGCAACCAGCCGTCAGAATGTGATAACCATCGGCAGTGCGGCCAGTCCCGAGCCGATGTTTACTGTCACCCCCGTATCGCCCGCAAATAAGACCTTCGTCGATTTCCAGAATGATGTGACACTGGCCGATGTCGATTTGGCCTGGGCTGAAGGCTATCGGTCGGTCGAGCATCTCAAACGCTATACCACATTGGGAATGGCGACCGATCAGGGCAAGCTCAGCAATATGGCCGCGCTCGGGCGACTGGCCGAAAAGCAGGGCGTATCAATTCCCGAAGCGGGTCTGACGACCTTCCGCCCGCCCTATACGCCGGTCACCATGGGCCTGCTCGCCGGGGGCGGCGCGAAGGATGCAGGCGCGCATGTGCGCCGGCTGGCGCTCTATGATGTCCACGCCGCGAAAGACCCCATCTGGCAGCCTTTGGGTTATTGGTTTCGCCCGCGCGCCTACCCGGTCGGCGGCGAGGCGCTGGCACGAGCCGCACTGCGCGAGGCCCGGGCCGTCCGCACCAATGTCGGCATGACCGATGTTTCGACGCTCGCCAAATTCGAAGTAAGCGGCCCGGATTCCGCCGCCCTGCTCGAAGTTATCTGCGCAACTACCGTCGGTAAGCTCGCCATAGGGCGCGGACGTTATACATTCATGCTGCGCGAGGATGGCTTTGTGTTCGATGATGGCACTGTCTGGTGTTTGGACGAGAACCGCTATCTGCTGACCAGCTCAACTGGCGGCGCGGACAGAATGGCGACGCATATCTCCTATGTCCGCAACATGCTCGCCCCGCATCTGCGAGTCTCGGCGGTGAATGTGCAGGAACACTATGCCGGGATCGCCATTGCAGGGCCGAACGCCAAGGCCGTGCTGGCGGGACTGATCGGCGAAAAACCGCCACGCCATATGTCAACCATTCCCGCAACAATTGCGGGTGTCCCGGTGCGGGCGCTCGCCGCCAGCTATAGCGGCGAACGTGCCTTTGAAGTCTATGTCGAAGCGACTCACGCCGCCCCCGTCTGGACCGCGCTTGAATGCGCCGTCACGTCACAGGGCGGCTGCCTTTACGGCATGGAGGCGATGGAGTTCTTGCGCATCGAAAAGGGACATCTTGTTGTCGGCGGTGAAATTGATGGGCGGATGACCCCGCACGATCTCGCTCTGGACGGGATGCTCAACAAGGCGGGCGGCTATATCGGCGCTTCGGGTTTGGCCCGGCCTGCATTGTCCGAACCAGGGCGGCGCCAATTAGTCGGACTTGAAGCTATCGAGGGCGATATTCCCGAAGGATCAATGTTGGTGCGGCACGAAGGCATATCCGCTGAAGGTCATGTCAGCGCCGCTGGATGCCGCAGTATGGAAAGCGGCTCGATTGCGCTCGGATTATTGATGGATGGATTTCATCGTAACGGTGAGGTGTTGATTGCGACATCGCCCACACGCGGAAAGAAGGCGCGTGTCCGGGTCGTGCCCCCGCATTTCTATGATGCAGCGGGAGAGCGTTTCCGTGACTGATGTTACGATCACGGTCCTCCCTGCCTCGACGCTTCACCTCCTCGAGATTTGGAGCAATGCGAAGGAGGTGGCCAACCGGTTCGAGGCCGCAACTGGTTTTAAGCTCCCGCGAACGGGCCGCTCTGCCGGTACCAGCGCATTACGCGCCATCCGCTTTGAGCCTACCGCTTGGTTAATTGAAGGCGACCCGGGCATCATTGCCTCTGTGCTCGCAGAAGACGGCGCGCTCACCGCCATCGGCGGCGGCATCACGCGCGTACGTCTGTCTGGCCCGGGATGGCGTACACTGCTTATGGAGGGCGGTGTGTTCGGCGCCGAGTCCCTGGAATTTGCGCCTGAATGCAGCGCCGCCACGATCATCGACCAGGTCAATGTGCGCTTGCACGTTGTAAGCCATGATAGCTGCGATGCTTATGTGCCAGCGAGCTTCAGTGCGGGGCTCATACATTTCTGGCAAGTGGCAGCGGAGAGTCTTCTGGTGCAGCCTCATGCCAAGTCCTATTGAGCCCAGCCCATAAAGCCCCCTCCTCTTTAAAGGATGGGGATGAGTCTGGCTCACAGAGGTGCAGCATTAGACTCCTGCCGAAAGTGGCCAGCGTAATTGCTCAGTCA
>JANNZB010000296.1:0-2000 GCA_031410395.1 Novosphingobium sp. | reverse complement strand
AGCCTGCGCCAATGTTCTTGGGAACCCATCAAATAAAAATCCGGCTGACTGTGGATTTTTATCAACTTCGCTTTGCAGCATTTGAATCGTAACTTCATCTGGAACCAAATCACCTTTGTCCATATATGTTCTGGCAAGTTGGCCTAATTCCGTGTTGTTCTTAATATTGTATCTAAAAATATCTCCTGTCGAGAGATGTGTCAAATTATATTTTTCTTTCAAAAATTCCGCTTGAGTCCCTTTACCAGCACCTGGCTTCCCAAATAAAACAATGTTAATCATTTTTGTAATTGTATGTTATAGTTATTTAAAATATTTAATCCTTCAATTGATAAATTTCGGGTAAATTTCGACCTAATCCATTATAATCTAAACCAAAACCAACGATAAATTTGTTTGGTATTCTGATACCAACATAATCAACTTTTATATTCTGCTTATACGCTTCTGATTTTAAAAATAGAGTAGCAATTTTAAAATGCTTTATATTTTGCGTTTTAAACAATTCCTTCAAAGTCATCAGTGTAAGTCCTGTATCTACGATGTCTTCAATTACTACCACACTTCTTCCTGTCAAATCTTGATTAATTCCAATTAATTCTTGAACATTTGTTGAGGAAGTTAATCCGTTATAAGAATATAATTTAATAAAACTAACTTCACAAGGTTTTTTATATTGCTTCATTAATTCAGAAACAACCATAAACGATCCATTTAAAACTCCAATAAATACAGGTACTTCATCAGTAAAATCAGCGGCAATTAAATCAGCCATTTTTACTATAGCAAAATCGATTTCTGAAGCAGAAATAAAAGGAATGAATTGTTTGTCGTGAAGCTGAATCACTTTTATAAATTTAAATTAGTTGGCAAAGATAAGGAATTCAAAATACAGATGATGGTTTAAAAATTAAGAAAACATATTTAAAAAATAAACAAAAAAAAAGCTGTCTTATTCAGACAGCTTTTAAAGTATTTAAAAAGTTTTATTAAAATTTAAATTTCAATAGAAACTCATTTGTGTTACCAGCACCTTGTATATCTCCTGAAACTTCATAAGCGTACCCTACAACAAATCTTTTGCTAATTGTAAAGTTAACAATTCCAGCATAAGCTGTTGGATTTGTTGTTCTATATGAACCCCCAACCTCAAGATAGTCTTGAATTTGCAACATGGTATTAAAATCAAAAGCAGTTGGAGCACCGTTAACATAACGTAATAAAAACGATGGTTTCAAAACTAAAGTGCCTTCAGAATTTAAGTTAAAATCATACCCTGAACTCCAATAAACATGAGGTCTATTAACAGGTATGTTTGTAGCATTTTCAATATTTCTAGAATTTTCAGTATTCAACAATCTAGGGATAGAGAGGGACATAAAGAATTTTTTACTTTTTAACAAAGCTCCAACTCCTACATTAGGGTTAAATGTAGTTGAAGAAACTAAACTATTATCATTTTCTGAACCAATTGCTCCTGAAAAATCAGTATTAAAAAAACTACCTCCAGCTTTTACCCCTAAATACAAATTCATTACAGCATCCATTTTAACTTTATAAGAAAAATCTAGACCAACAGTAGTTTGTTTTAAGTAATTGCCTCCTGTGTTATTGTGAACCAATGAGATTCCATATCCAAGATTCTTTCCTGTAGATGTGCCAAAAGACACAGCTTGAGTACGCGGAGCATCAGCTATACCAGACCATTGATTGCGAACAGAAGCAGTTACTTCAGTATTTCCATCAACACCAACATAAGCCGGATTCAACATATTCATGTGGTTACGATACATGGTTAAAAGAGGATCCTGTTGAGAAAAAAGGGCACTACTAAAAAGTAGTAGTGCTCCTGCCAATATGTTTTTAATTATTTTCATTTTTTTTCTTTTTTGAGTTTATGTTAAATTACTGACGTGTAATGTATAACCAACCTTGATTGTTAATAGTACCGTTACCCTCTAAGTCAACTTGGTAGTAATAAGAACCACCATCAGGAAGAC
>JANNZB010000295.1:0-6086 GCA_031410395.1 Novosphingobium sp. | reverse complement strand
GGTATTGCCGGTTCTTCTGTTTCACGCGGGCTTCGTTCAGTTCAGCGGCGGCTTGCGGCAAGGCCGGGAGGTTTGCCAGCGCTTCTGCCCGTCCGCCACGAAGGGCGGTGTCTGACGTTCCTATGGCAGCCTGAAGTGCGTCCCCCATAGCGAAGAGCTGCGATGATGGCAGCGCGGCGGCATGCTCCTCCTGCGGCGCGCCGGGCAAGCGGCTGATCGCCACGCGGTCGATCAAATACCCGGTAGCTTTCGCATCAGGAACCAGAACTGCAAACGGCATCGCGCCCAGCGCATCGTTAGCGGCGACCAGCAGATGGTCCGCTCTGCGCAGTTGCTGATCTAGCTGGGTTGAAATCAGTATTTGGTAAAGCCCCACAGCATCGGCGCGATCAAACGCACGGTCCTCGCCATCCTGGTCCAGCGTCGCGCGAATTGCTATTACCCGGTCAGCAACCCGGCGCGCGGATTCACTGGTCATATATTGCAGCACCGTTGAACGGCCCAGCGCCGTAATCAGATAGTGATCCTGCCCGCTGGTTACTTGCAGAAAGAGCTGTTTTTTGCCGATACGGGCTTGCGCTGCGGCGAGTGAAGTGGCGGAAAACTGGCCCGGCAACGCTCCGTCCGTCGAGAGCTGGCGGGTGGCATCAGCTATCTTTGCTTCAATCCCGGCGATGCGGGCATTAGCAGCCGCCAAATCAAATTCGGCTTTGGGCGCAGTGATCTGCGCCTCGATCGATGCCATGCTTGCTGCGCGCTCGGCGACCAGCTTGCGGCGCGCATCCATCGCCTGTTTGATCGCCGGACGACCAGCTTCTGCCCGCGTCGCTGCAGCCGAAGCAGCCGCTTCATCGACTGTGGTGCGCGCTGACCATTGCTGCGCCTTGAACGCGCCATCCTGATCGTCCGCGCGGAACATGACTTCGGCGATGTTGCGAAAGGCAAAGCGCGCATTGTCGAGCATCGGTGCCGCCGGATTCAGCGCAGCATTGGCGATCAGCAGATCATAAATATTATGCGCCTCGCTCAACGATTTTATCGGGGCAACGGTTTTCGCTCGTGCCCTGATCAGCACTAACAGCGATCGTTCCGCCAGCAGATCGGGATGCGAGGCAGGAACCACAGCGCTGCGCAGGGCGACGCCCTCCGCCGCCGATTTTTCTGCGAGCACTAGGTCTCCTTTGGCAAGCGCGATCTTGGCAAGAATAGCCCGTCCGGACATTCGGTCGCGATGCTGCGGCAAAAGCTTTCGGTCACGAACTTCGACAACCCGGCGTTGTTCAACCAGCGCCTCGGAAAATCTCCCCGAACCCAACAGCGCCGCTGCACGCACCTCGTGGCTTTGTATCGCCCGCGTACTCTCCGCACCAAGCTGACCCTCGATGATCGGAATCGCAGAATCTAAAAATTCAATGGCTTCCTGCGGCTGATTTGCCGCAATCGCGGTGGCAAACATCATCCGCATCGATGCGCTGTTCTGATTGGGTCCGCCTGCGGCCTTTTCGATCAGCTCAAATCCGTGGCGGAGGAACGGGGCTGCGGCTTTCGGGCGACCCTGTCGCACCAGAATTGCGCCGAGATTGGCATAGAGGCTCGCCAGCGCCGGATGGCCTTCGGGCAAAATCGCCTCGGAAACCGCCAGTCCTTCTCGCGCCGTGGATACCGCCTCGCTGCTACGGCCCATCGTATGAAGATAGGCAACACGGTTAGAGTACCAGACAGCCACGTCAGCAGGCACGGGCGAAAGCGCACGAGCCATGGCAATGGCTTCAGCATTCATCGCCAGTGTGTTTTCGCTGCGGCCGGCCTCCCAATTGGTCGCCGCCAGATTCGCCATCTGGATCGCGACTTCCTTGTTCGGTTTTCCCGCAGCTATGGCCCTGTTCATGTCGAGACTGCGCTGGAAAGCGGCGATGGCGCCAGCGTGGTCGCCGCGCAGATTGGCAATGAAACCCCTGACATTATAGGTATCGGCAAGCGGCCTTAAAAACGCCGGGCCAGCCTTTTCCAATATCGGCAATATCGCCTCGATGATGGCGCTGGCTTCGTCCATTTTGCCTTGCGAGGCGAGGGCGGTGGCAACGCCTTGACGGCGGGCGGCGATCTCTGGGTGCGTTTCAGGATAGATCCGCCGCGCTTCGGCCAAAGCCGCCTCAAAATTCGCCATATAGGCTTTGGGATCCGCATCAACATCGGTTGCATCAGCCTTGGCGATCAGGCCATTCAGCCGGGTGCGGTCGATCGGCTTGGCTGCCAGAGGCATGGCAAGTGTAGCTAACGCCAGAGCCATTCCAGCATATCCAAGCATGCCACGCTTCATCGTCATGAAATCCCCCAGATCATCGCGCTGTTTGACCACAATCGCCCTGTGGATGGAAGGGCATTCAGGGTTCCGCTTTTTGCCCGCAGTCCCTATATGCTCTTCATGTCTGACACACCGGAAAATATCAACAACCCGCCTGCTCCTAACCAGAGCGTTCCCAATCCGAACGTTCCCAACGCCAATGCTTATGGCGCTGATTCGATCAAGGTGCTCAAGGGACTCGATGCGGTGCGCAAGCGGCCGGGGATGTACATCGGCGATACCGACGATGGATCAGGCCTGCACCACATGGTGTTCGAAGTTTCGGACAATGCGATTGACGAGGCGCTCGCGGGGCACTGTGATCTGGTGCTGATCGAGCTCAATCCAGATGGTTCGGTTTCGGTGGAGGACAATGGCCGCGGTATTCCAACAGGCATTCACGCCGAGGAAGGCGTCTCTGCCGCCGAAGTGATCATGACCCAGCTTCATGCTGGCGGAAAGTTTGAAAACACCAGCGACGACAACGCCTACAAGGTTTCAGGCGGTTTACATGGCGTCGGCGTCTCGGTGGTCAATGCGCTTTCCGAATGGCTCGAGCTGACGATCTGGCGCGATGTGAAGAGCACTGGATGAAGTTTGCCCACGGCGATGCGGTTGGGCCGCTCAAGGTGATGGGGCCAGCACCCGATAACGGCAAGGGTGCACCCAAAATGGGCACCCGCGTTACGTTTTTCGCTTCGACCGATACGTTCAAGAACGTGCTCGAGTTCGATTTTGACAAGCTGGAACATCGCTATCGCGAACTGGCTTTCCTCAACTCAGGCGTGCGCATTCTGCTGCGTGACAAGCGCCATGCGGAAATAGCCGAGCATGATCTGTTCTACGAAGGCGGCATCGGCGCATTTGTGCGGTATCTCGATCGCAACAAGGTTGCCCTGCTGCCCGATCCGATCACAATCTCGTCCGAGCGTGACGGCATTGGCATCGATGTCGCTCTCGAATGGAACGATTCGTATTACGAAAATGTCTTGTGCTTCACCAACAACATCCCGCAGCGTGATGGCGGCACGCATCTTGCGGCCTTCCGCGCGGCGCTGACCCGGACGATCAACGGCTACGCCGAAAAGTCAGGCCAGCTGAAGAAGGAAAAGGTCAGTTTGACCGGCGATGACATGCGCGAGGGGCTTACCGCGATTGTTTCGGTCAAGTTGCCCGATCCGAAGTTTTCCAGCCAGACCAAGGATAAGCTGGTTTCCTCCGAAGTGCGCCAGCCCTTGGAAAGCCTGATGGCGGACAAGATGAGCGACTGGCTTGAGGAAAATCCCGCCTATGCGCGCTCGTTGGTGAGCAAGATCATCGATGCCGCCTCCGCGCGTGAAGCGGCGAAAAAGGCGCGCGAGCTGACCCGGCGCAAGGGCGCGATGGACATCGCCTCGCTGCCCGGCAAGCTCGCCGATTGTCAGGAACGCGATCCTGCCAAGTGTGAATTGTTTCTCGTCGAAGGGGACAGCGCCGGAGGTTCAGCCAAGCAGGGGCGTGACCGCAACATTCAGGCGATTCTGCCGCTCAAGGGCAAAATTCTCAACGTAGAGCGCGCACGGTTTGACCGGATTATTTCATCGAAAGAAGTCGGCACGCTGATTCAGGCGATGGGCACCGGCATCCGCGATGAGTTCAACCTAGAAAAGCTGCGCTATCACAAGATCGTCATCATGACTGATGCCGATGTTGACGGCGCGCATATCCGCACGCTCTTGCTCACCTTCTTCCACCGCCAGATGCCCGACATCATCCGCGGCGGGCATTTATTTATCGCCCAGCCGCCGCTCTACAAGGTGGCGAAAGGGCGCTCGGAAGTTTACCTCAAGGACAACGCCGCGCTAGATCGCTATCTAGTTGAGGCCGGGACTGCCGGACGCATTCTGGAAACCGCCGGCGGCGCGCGCAGCGGGACTGAGCTTCAAGGTCTGGTCGAACACGCACTGCGGTTGCGTTCGCTGATGGGTTTTGTGCCGCGCAAATATGATCCGGGCGTGATCGAATCCTTGGCGCTCGCCGGAGCGCTGACACCAGATATAGACGCATCCAGCCGCGCCGCCGCGGTTACTGCCAGCGCCGAATGGCTGGCGCGCGGCGACCGTGAGGCAAAGTGGCAAGCGGCAATCCGCGACGATGGTTCAGTTCTGGTTGAGCGGCTGTGGCGCGGCGTTACCGATGCTTTTCCGGTGGACGCGAACTTCCTCGTTTCGGCCGAAGCACGCAAACTGGCCCGTCTCGCCGCCGAACAGGCTGAAGTCTACGAAGGCTCGGCCCGACTGGTCCGCGCCGCCGCAGCAGATGCGGAGCCAGAACCCGAGGTTCAGTCTGCCGAGGACGATGCACCTGAGGCAGCGCCCATACGTGCCGCCACGCTGGGCGGCGCTATATCGCGCCCATCACAACTGCTCGACATAGTGTTAGCCAATGGCCGCCGCGGCCTGTCAATTGCCCGCTACAAGGGTCTGGGCGAAATGAACGCCGAGCAGCTGTGGGAGACCACACTCGATCCCGACAACCGCATCCTGCTGCAGGTCAAAGTTGAAGACGCCGACGTCACTGACGAGATTTTCACCCGCCTGATGGGTGACGTGGTCGAACCGCGCCGCGAATTCATTCAGGAAAATGCGCTCAACGTGGCTAATCTCGACGTTTAACGCATTTCCAATTCAGACACTTTGATACAGAAATGCTGTTGGCCAAACTGCCGTTCGTGGCCTAGCGCGCTGAGCAGGTAACGAGGGGCAACATCGTTGAAGCGCAAGGGGTATTTTTCAGTCGGGCGAGCCTGCACGGCAGCAGCGTTTGCGCTGCACTCCAATGCAGCAATTGCCCAGCGCGCCGAGGAAAACGCCACAACCCAGTCAGACGATGCTTTTGGCCGCTCGATTGGAAATGAGCGAAGCGGGCTTTATGGTCCTGATAATGTGCGCGGATTCAACCCGATAGAAGCGGGTAATGCCCGCCTGCAGGGTCTTTTTTTCGATTTGATCGAGCGGATTTCAAACCGGCTGGTTGAAGGAAATACCGTCCGAGTCGGGCTTGCGGCGCAGCGCGAACCCTTTCCAGCGCCGACTGAACTGATCGATTTCAAGATCGATGTGCCGGGGGGAAAAACCGAATTTTCAATCGATATCGACAACGCCGGTCCGATGGCGCGAGGGCCGAGCGCCAGTTTCACCGCACGGATGCCGCTTGATGGCGAGCGGCTGGCAGTTGCGCTTTCTGTTAGTGGGCGCAATATCGTATCTAACGAAGGCGCTCACCATACTCTCCGCAACTACTCCGCATTATTGGTGTTCCGGCCCTATTCTGGAGCTGAACTGCTCGCCTTTACCAGCCTGATTGCCGGACGGGGAGAGGAAGCCAGAACAATTCTTTTCCCGGTCGCGACCAGTTTGCCGCCTAAAATTGAGCGTGGCCGTTTCATTGGACTCGACTGGACTTCGCGCGACAGTGAAAACGCTGTGCATGGCGCAACCGCGCGATTGCCTTTGGCTCGCGGTCTGCGGCTTGAGGCGGGTCTGTTTCTTTCAAGCAAGATGCAGGACAAAAGTTTTTCTGACCTGTTTGTGGGGGTTCAGCCCGATGGTACGGCGTCGAACCGGGTAGTCATCGTCTCGGCCAATGACCGCGAAAAATCACTGTCGGGCGAGGTAAAGCTGGTGGGCGAGTTGACCACCGGGGCGTTAAAACACACGCTGACCGCCAGTGTGCGGGGGCGAAGCAAAGACCGGCTGTTTGG
>JANNZB010000294.1:0-2450 GCA_031410395.1 Novosphingobium sp. | reverse complement strand
CAAATCGCGGCGATGCCCGGCCTTCGTCGCTCAAGGGGCGGCGGCAGGCGCGGCAAAGCTTATAGACACCCTGCACCAGCCCGTGTCCCACGGTGACGCGTTCATCGAAGACGAAGCATTCGCCTTGCCACAGGCTTTGTTCGGGCGGAACTTGCTCAAGGTACTTAAGGATGCCGCCCTGAAGGTGAAACACATCTTCGATGCCCTCAGACTTGAGGAAAGCGGTCGATTTTTCGCAGCGAATACCGCCGGTGCAGAACATTGCGATTTTTGCTGGTTTGCCGTCACCCAGAAGGCGCGCGCGTTCGGCGCGGAACCATTCGGGGAATTCGCGGAAGGTGGCCGTCTTGGGGTCAATCGCCCCAGCAAAGGTGCCGACCGCAACCTCATAATCATTGCGGGTGTCGATCAGAATTGTGTCGGGATCGCTGATCAACGCGTTCCAGTCCTCGGGCGCAACGTAGTTTCCGGCGCCGGTTAACGGATCGATGTCGGGCTGCCCCATGGTAACGATTTCCCGCTTGATCCGCACTTTCATACGGCGGAATGGTATGGCGGCGGCGCGGGAGAATTTGACCTCCAGCCCGTCGCAGCCTGGCAGGCTGCGAATCTGCGCGAGCACCTCGCCAATCGCCGCATCGCTTCCGGCAATCGTGCCGTTGATCCCTTCACGCGCCAGCAGCAGCGTGCCTTTGATGTGTTGCGCTTCGCACAGCGCCGACAGCGGTTCGCGCAAGGCGTCGGGCGCATCGAACCGGGCAAAGCGATAGAGCGCGGCGACGCAGAAAGGCAGTTTGGTCTCAGCCATCGCCGCGTCAGATAGCGCGGCGGGCGAGCCGCACAAGCGCTTCGTCAAGCGCGCCGAGGAAGCGCGAGCGGTCGGCCTTGCTGAAAGGGGCTGGCCCGCCAATCGCATCGCCGCCGGCGCGAAGATCGGCCATGATTGCGCGGGTGGCGACCGCGCTGCCGATTGAGGCGAGGGTGAACGGCTTGCCATTGTTGCCGAGCACCGTGGCCCCGGCTTTAAGGCAGCGGTCAGCAAGCAGAATATCGGTGGTGATGACCACGCTGCTGGCGGTGCAATTTTCGGCGATCCAGTCATCGGCAGCATCGAAGCAATCGCTGACAATCATCCGCGTGATCAGCGGATGTTCGGGCAGGCGCATGCGGGCATTGCTGACCAACACCACTGGCACGGTGAGGCGGAACGCGACCTTGTAAATCTCTTCCTTGACCGGACAGGCATCGGCATCAACGAGGATGCGAATGCCTGAGAGGCTCATGGACGCGGGCCTTTGCGGAAGGGCTTGCCTGCCCCACCGGGGCCACCAGGGCGTCCACCCGGTTTGCCCTTGAAGCCCGGTTTGCCCTTGAACGCAGGCTTATCAGAAAAGCTTGCGCGATCTTTGGATTGGCGGTCACCGAAGGAGCCGCTTTTGAATGGCTTGGCCTTATGCGTCGCGCCCGCATCGCCCCCTTCGCGCGGTGGGCGGGTTGCGAGGGTGGAGCGAGGGCCAGAATCGGCTGACCGGGTGCTATAGGGCGCTGATGCCGGCGCGGTCGCGACATATGGGGGCCGAGGCCGGTCTTCCTGCGGACGGTCTTGATGCGGCCTGTCCCCGGTCGAACGCTCATATTTTGGTTTTTCCGTACGCGGGCGATCTTCACGCGCCCTTGTATCTGGGCCTCTTGAATCAGGACCACGCGAATCCGTCGGTTGCCCCCGGTGAGGCTTTGCCGGCTCGCGGCGCGGCGGAGGGCCACTGCGCTGTTCACGGCTATTGCCGCGCGCAGATTCGCGCGGCGTTTCAGGCGATAGTTCGATGACAATCCCGGCCTCATCCTCGCTGCCCGGCACAGACGTGCGGGTGACAGCGTCGCGAAATTTGGCCTCTATGCTGCGCGGAACCTGAAAGAATGTCTCGTTCGCCGCAATGCGGATCGCCCCAACTTCGTTGCGGGTGATGTGGCCACGGCGGCACAGCAGCGGCAACAGCCATCGCGCATCGGCGCGCTGGTTGCGGCCAATTGCCATGCGAAACCACACGGTATCATCAAAACCTTCGCGGTGGTGTGGCGCGCGCGCCTCACCTGGGGTGTCGCCCCGGCTGCGCGATGACATATCGATCAGCTCTTCGGGTTGCGGCAAGCGGCTGGCATGGGCGCGGACCAGCGAAATCGCGATGTCCTCGGCGCTCTTCTGTTCGAGCAGACGCACCGCGAGTGCACGTTCATCATCGCTCGCCTCAACTGGTTCGAGCAATACAGAGATCAGCCGTTCGTGGTCCTGCGCACGGATGGCTTCTGCGCTCGGCACCTCTGACCAGTCGGCATCAATCCGCGCACCGCGCAGCATCATTTCGACCCGGCGGCGGCGCTGATAGGGTACGATCAGCACCGCAGTGCCCTTTTTGCCCGCACGGCCCGTCCGGCCCGAACGGTGCTGAAGC
>JANNZB010000293.1:0-2571 GCA_031410395.1 Novosphingobium sp. | reverse complement strand
CCCGCGGCGGCCCCCACGGGCCGCCCCCCCACACCTACCCCCCCCCCGCCGGTGGGCCCGCGGTGGGGGGTTTTTTTTCTTCCGCGGGGGGCGCGCCGCGTCCGGGCCCCCCCGCACCCAATCTGTCGCCGGACCTGCTGCGGCTTGGGATCGGCTACAGAATGCAGGAACAGAAGCTGGGCGGCATAAGCCGCAGCACCCGCAGCTGGCTGAACCAGATTGCTGCCCGGACAACTGGGGGGGAGCTTGCGAGGCCCCTGCCGCGCAAGCTCACCTCCGGCACCCGGCTGGTGCGCGACTGGCATGGTGTCGGCTACACCGTCATCGTGCTGGATCATGGCTTCGAGTATGGAGGCAAACGCTGGAACTCGCTTACCGCCATCGCCAGAGCCATTACCGGCGGGCACTGGAACGGTCCGCGCTTCTTTGGCTTGTCGGAGCGCAGGAAGCCATGAAGGCGCTGCGCTGCGCGGTCTACACCCGCAAATCGACCGAGGATGGGCTGGAGCAGCAGTTCAACAGCCTCGACGCCCAACGCGAAGCATGTGAGGCCTATATCCTTAGCCAGCGTCACGAAGGTTGGACGCTGGTGCCGGGCCGCTATGATGATGGTGGGTTCTCGGGCGGCAATATCGAGCGGCCGGGCCTCAAGGCGCTGCTCGCCGAGGTCGATGCTGGCAATGTCGATGTCATCGTCGTGTACAAGGTGGACCGGCTGACCCGCAGCCTTGCTGACTTCGCCAAGATCGTCGAGCGGCTCGATGCGAGGCAAGCCAGCTTCGTCTCGATCACGCAGGCGTTCAATACCACGACCAGCATGGGGCGTCTGACTCTCAACGTCCTTCTTTCGTTCGCCCAGTTCGAGCGCGAGGTCACCGGCGAACGCATCCGCGACAAGATCGCGGCTTCCAAGAAGAAGGGTATCTGGATGGGTGGCCCGGTGCCGCTGGGTTATCAGGTCATCGAGAGGAAGCTGATTCCTGTGCCCGAGGAGGCGGCAAGAGTGTGCAAAATCATGCAACTGTACCTGGCAGCCACCTCGGTCGACACCATGCTCGACCACATGCGCAGCATCGGCTTTGCGACCAAGTCGACGCTGATGGCGAACGGCACAGTGCGCGGCGGCATTCCGTTCACTCGCGGCGGATTGTTCCACATCCTGGGCAACGCTATCTATATCGGCAAGATCGTCCACAAGGGCGTGCCATACGAGGGGGAACACGAGTCCATAGTTCCAATCGAACTGTGGGAAGCGGTCCAGGCCAAGCTCAAGGCCAATGCCCCGCCGCGGCGGGGTGCAACCAACGCGGCGCACTACGCGATGCTACGCGGGCTCCTCACCGATCCCCACGGAAGGATCATGGTGCCGACCTATGCATGCAGGCACGGTCGGCGCCACGCCTATTACGAAACCCGCAAGGACCTTGCCCGGCCCCATCACCCGCCCGCGACCCGGTTCCGGCAAAGCGATCTCGATCGCCATCTTGTGGAACAACTGAATCAGCTGCTGTGTAACGAGCATGGCTTGTCCAGAATTGTAGATGCGCCGGACGGTGAAACGCTGCGAACGATTTTTGCCCATGCCGAGGTCATCAAGGCCGGGTTGGTCAAGCCCGGGCAGGTTGAAGCAGCCATCCGCTTATTGGTAACCAGCATCACAGTCTCGCGCGATGATCTTCAACTCTGCCTCGCACTTGATGCACTTGGCATCGCGGGTGCGGCCCCGCACATCATCAAGATCCCGCTGCCGGTTAGCAAGCCTTTCAGGGAAGCGAAGGTGCGTATCGATGGTCGCAGCCCAACTACCAACCGGGAGTTGATCGACCTGCTCGTCGCCGCCGGCGAAGCTCAGGGGTTGGCGATGTCATCGCCCGATCTGAGCATTCGGGCGCTTGCTGATCGGGAACGCCGATGCCGACGCCGTCTGATGCGCCTGCTTCGTCTATCATGGCTCAGTCCCAGGATCGTCGATGCCATTGCCAATGGGACCCAGCCGAGGTCACTCACCCCTGACGTCCTGATGACCAGCAATCTGCCTGTCGACTGGACCGAGCAGGAACAGCTGTTCGGCTTCGCTGCCTGAAGGACACTTGAGCCACAGCTACCACGGGCGAATCGTGCTGAACCCACAGTTCTGACTTCTGCCCGCTGAATGGCCTTCCGGGCTCGCGGGGGTCACGAAATTGCCGACAGAGAATCCCGCCACAAATGGCGTCCTGCGGACCGCAACTGCACGGTCTCTGGCTTCACCCGTCAAATCCGATAGCCAAAAGCCCGCAGAACTGCGCCATTCTGCATGGGCAGGGCGCCCGATGGCGAAAATTGGTTACCTTGTCGGACTGTGTGGTGCCGCTTAGAGGATTCGAACCTCTGACCCCATCATTACGAATGATGTGCTCTACCGACTGAGCTAACGCGGCGCGCGGGGCGGGACGCGTCTAGCGGTGGTGGGGTGGATGCGCAATGGGTTTGGGCATGGGCGGCCTTGGCCGCCGGGATCGGTGCCGCGATTGGCGTGGCGCTGGACGAATCGGCAGCGCGAACCTAAACTTGGTTGCTTGAAGTGCGGTA
>JANNZB010000292.1:0-2387 GCA_031410395.1 Novosphingobium sp. | reverse complement strand
ACCGGCTGATCGAGGAAGCTTATGCCGACTTCGGGCGTGTGGATATACTTGTGAATAACGCCGTTATGAGCCCGCGTGTGCCGAGCCATGAGTTAAGCGAAGCGCTGTTCGATTCGGTGGTGGACCTCAATTTCAAGGGCCCCTTCCGCCTCGCCAGCCAGATCGGCAAGCGCATGTTCGATGCCGGAAGCGGCTGCATCATCAATGTCACCTCTTCCGGCTCGATGATGCCGCTGCCCGAAGTGGTGGCCTATGGTTCGTCCAAGGCGGCGCTCAATGCCATGTCGAAAAGCCTCGCCTGGGAATATGCGCCGCATGTGCGGGTCAACACTCTGTCACCCGGAGCTTTTCGCACCGAGATTGCCGAGGCATGGCCCGATAAGGGGCAGGGGCCAATGCCGAGTCCGCGCGGTCATGCCGCGGATGCGCCGGATATCGTCACCGCCGCACTGTTCCTCGCCAGCCCGGCTTCGGTCAATGTCACCGGTTCGCTGGTGCGGTGCGATGGCGGGCAGCACTAGGAGCGCCCCTCCCGCTTGCGGGAGGGGCTGGGGGTGGGTCAGAACGAGCGGACGCGCAGGAGAGGTGAATCTGACTCACCCACCCCTAACCCCTCCCGCAAGCGGGTGGGGGACTAAGAAAGGAAATATTGCATGCCCCGCGCCATTATCGGCCACCAGTTTGGTCCGCCAGAAAGTTACCGTCTCGGAGAATTCGAACCCGGCGCGCCCGCTGCGGGCCAATTGCGCGTGGCGATCAAGGCGGCGGGGATTTCGTTTGTCGACGTGCTGACCGCGCGCGGAGAATATCAGTTCAAGCCGCCATTGCCGTTCATTCCGGGGAGCGAATATGCCGGGGTGGTCGAGGCGGTGGGGGATGACGTGACGGGTTTCGCTGCGGGCGACCGTGTATTCGGCAGCGGCATGGGCGGCATTTTCGCCGAGGCCGGTCTGTTCACCGCAAGCAACGTCAACCGCATCCCCGACGGCATGGATTTCACCTCCGCCGCCGTGTTTCCGGTCAATTATCAGACCGCGCTCCATGCTTTGGTTGACCGGGCGCAGGCGAAGGCCGGCGAAAGCCTGCTGGTGCTGGGTGCGGCTGGCGGGACCGGCTATGCTGCGGTTGAGGTCGGCAAGCATCTGGGCCTTCGCGTCATCGCCTCTGCCTCAAGCGCGGATAAGCGCGCGGCGGCATTGAAAGGCGGAGCTGACGCAACAGTCGAAACCGGCGCTGCTGATTGGCGCGATCAGGTCAAGGCAGCGAACGGCGGCGCAAATGGAAAAGGGGGGGAAATCGACATCGTTTTCGATCCGGTGGGCGGCGATGCCACAGACCTGGCTTTCCGCACGCTGGGATATGGCGGGCGACATCTGGTGATCGGCTTTCCGGCTGGGATCGCTGCGCTCAAGACCAACCTGCCGCTGCTCAAATGCGCCAGTCTGGTCGGCGTGCAAATGCGGGGGCACGCGATCAACCGGCCCGAAGAAGCTGCGGCAAACCGGATCAAGGTGATGGAACTGGCCGGTCTGGGAATATTCCACCCGGCCATTGCTGCCCGCTATCCGATGAAGGACTACGTCCGCGCCATGAACGACGCGTTCTCAGGCAAGGCAGCAGGCCGGATCGTTCTGGTGATGGCGTAACCGCGCGGCCTGCCTGGCCGCCTATTTGATGACCTTGACCACGAAATAACTGACCCTGGGCGAAACCGCTTTGAACCAGTGAGGCGTGCCTGCCGGGATGATCAGCACATCGCCTTTGACAAGGCGTTGGCTATGCCCACCGGTGATTCCGCTGCCCCGCGTTTGATCGGGAGCGGTTTCATGCGCACCGGTCACAGTGCCGCATGTCACGAACGTGGCTTCACCGTCAGTGATGTAAAATATGTCGGTCTCATGGGCATGAACCTCGACCTCTCCCGGGCCGTTGCGGAAATTGCCGGACACTTTGTAGTCCGCTGTAGACCCAAGCGGACCGCCATGTGCCAATGCTTCTGCAACCACCTGCGCATCGACGTGCGTCACCGTTTGCGCTGGCGCAGGTGCGGCACCCGCCACTCCGCCCGCAATCGCAATGACAATAGCGGCTCGCTTCATCACAGTCTCCTTTGCACAGATGCTGGAAGGTTCAGGCTCCCGCCCGGTATTGCTGCGGCGTCGTTCCCGTCCAGCGTTTGAAAGCCCGGCCAAAGCTGGTTTGCTCGCCATAACCCAACCGCTCGGCGATTTCATCGAGCGAAATGTTGCTGGTGCGCAGATGATTGCACGCCAAAGCCTGCCGCTCGGCCTCAACCAGTTCAGAAAACCGCGCGCCGCCCTCTGCCAGCCGTGACTGCAAAATCCGCACCGACATCGCCAGTTTGCCCGCGCAACGCTCGATCGAAC